>JBKPJW010000275.1:0-7589 GCA_046730875.1 Actinomycetota bacterium
AGGATCAGGGTTTCGCCGTTCTTGCCGCCGCGCCAGTCGCCCATGCCGGGGCCGCCGTTGGTGGCGTGCCGGTGGGGCGCGTGGTGGTAGTCGAGCAAGGTGGTGGTCTGGGGGTCGACGCGCAGGATGACGTCGCCGCCGTTGCCGCCGTTGCCGCCGTCGGGACCGCCGAGGGGCTTGAACTTCTCGCGGTGAACGGAGACACAGCCGTGGCCGCCGGTACCGCCGGATACGTGCAGTACTACCCGGTCTACAAAGCTCGCCACGTGGATCTCCTCAGTGCTGTTCCCTGGACCCGCAAAGGGGCCCAAGATGATTGTAATGCGGTTAAAACACCGGTGGAGCGGACCTAATGGCCCGCCCCACCGATTCAGAACTTATTGTTACTCTGCAGCTGCAGCAGCCACGATGTTCACAACGCGGCGACCACGGCGGGTGCCGAACTCGACAGCACCGGGTGCCAGGGCGAACAGGGTGTCGTCCCCGCCGCGGCCGACGCCGGCGCCCGGGTGGAAGTGGGTGCCACGCTGGCGGACGATGATCTCGCCTGCGGAAACTACCTGGCCACCGAAGCGCTTGACGCCGAGGTACTGGGCGTTGGAGTCACGACCGTTGCGAGTGGAACTCGCGCCTTTTTTATGTGCCATTTGGAATGCCTGCCTTCAAAAATTCTGGGGAATCTGCTGGAACCTGAACGGTAACGAAGAGTTACTTGATACCGGTGATCTTGACCTTGGTCAATTCCTGACGGTGACCCTGGCGCTTCTTGTAACCGGTCTTGTTCTTGAACTTCTGGATGACGATCTTCGGACCACGGAGGTCTTCGAGGATCTCAGCCGTAACCGTTACCTTGGCCAGGTCCGCAGCAGCAGACGTGACTTTGTCACCGTCCACCAGGAGCAGTGCGGGCAACTCAAAGGTGCTGCCGGCTCCACCGGGGACGCGGTTCAGGGTAACGAAGTCTCCAACGGAAACCTTCTCTTGGCGGCCGCCTGCGCGGACAATCGCGTACACCACTGGGGAACTCACTTCTCTCGACGTTTATTACTAGATTTGCGTGCGGAACCTGGAACCAAATTGTTTGGACCGGCTCACGCTGTGCCTCAACGCCGGTGGATTCCCCGGGGGAACCCATGAGCTACCCCCGGAACAAATCCACTTGGAATTCCAAGCAGGCTGTTCACAGGGTCATAACCCAAGTGTTGGCGTAAGCACCGAAGATCTAGAATACGCTAATTTTGCCTTCGGCCGCAAATGAGGCTGGTTCCGGCTGGTAGTCCGTGGTAGGAGCCACAACGTTTTGAGGCCATGTCCTCGAGGAGGATCCTGACCGTCTTGACGCCGCGTTCCGCACCGACTTCCGGAACCGTGCCCCACCATCCTACCCGCTGCGCCGGCCGGTTTGAGTCAGGCGTACAGCCGCGGCGCGTCGAAGAAGTCCACTTCGTAGCGCGATGACTGCCGGAAGGCCAGTGCCATGGCCTCCCGCTCGCTCCTGGAGGCCTGCCTGGCCGCCGTATCCGTAAACGCGATCGCCTGCCGGGTGGCGGCGGCGAACTCCTCATCGGCGTATGTCCGCAGCCAGTCAGCGTAGGGGTGCGCCTCGGGCGCGCCGTCAGCGAGGAACTCCCGGTGCAGGGTGGACCCGACCTCGGCGTAGAGCCAGAAGCACGGGAGGGCTGCCGCCACGAGCACCCCGTAGCTGCCGGACACCGACGCGGCCAGCAGGTGGTCCACGTACGACTTCGTGACAGGGCCCAGTCCCGGCGCCGCGGGCCGGGAGCTCAGCCAGGAGCGGTGCAGTTCGGACTCCACCTCCAGGCAGGTCTGCGACGCCCGGGCCCAGAACAGCTGCTCCGCCTCGGTGGGGGCGATGGCCGCGGCGCGGGCCAGGACCCGGGCGTAGCCGTTGAGATAGACGGCGTCCTGGGCGAGGTAGTACGAGAACTCGTGCTCGGGCAGGGTTCCGGCGGCCAGCCCGCGGATGAAATCCAGGGCGTAGATGGCGTCAAGATCGCCCACGGCCCCCGCATAGAGGGCCGCAGCGAAATCGCCCTCCGCCGGAGCGGTGTCGGCGGGGCCGCGCCTGCCTGCCGCGGTCTCCTGGAAATGGTGGAAGTGATGGATCGGGCCGTTGCCGGTGCCGACGTCCAGGACCGAGGCTTCGCGGAGCGCGCCCAGCAGCCAGGGCTTCACTTCCCGGAGCGCCGCTTCCCAGTCACCCACCCGGGCCTGCACGGTGGCCATGGCCGAGGAAAGGGAGCAGCCGGTGCCGTGGCTGTTGTGCGTGTCGATCCGCTCCCCCGGCACCACCACCGTCTCCTGGTCCAGCAGGCCCACCGTGTTGACCAGCGCGTCCGGGCATCCGGCGTCGGCGCCGTTCCCGGGGTCTGCCGGATCGTCGTCGTCGACCGGTGCGCGCTGGAGGTCTCTGTCCTGGAGGTCTCTGTCCTGGGGGCCTCCGGCCTGAAGGTGTCCGCCTTTGACCAGGACGGTGGTTCCGGTCTGGGCTGCCAGTCGTTTGCCCTGTGCCAGGGCTTCCGCCCAGTCGGCCGCGAGCGGCTCCCTGAGCAGGATGGCGAGTTCGGCGAGATTCGGCGTGATGAGGTCCGCGAGCGGCAGGAGAGCATGAAGGGCGGCCTCGGCCGATTCCTGCAGGAGCCGGTCGCCGCTGGTGGCGACCATCACCGGGTCCAGGACAACGACGGCGGGCCGCACCTTTTCCAGCCAGCTCCGGACGGCACCGATCACTGCGGCGTCGCCGAGCATGCCGATTTTGACGGCGTCAACGCCGATGTCGTCGCTGATTGCGTCCAGCTGCGCTGTGAGGAACGCTGCCGGGGGAACGTGGACGGCGCGCACGCCCCGGGTGTTTTGGGCTGTCAGGGCCGTGATGGCGGCCATGCCGTAGCCGCCGTTCGCCGCGATGCTCTTCAGGTCGGCCTGGATCCCCGCTCCGCCGGACGGGTCCGAGCCGGCGATGGCCAGCACTCGGGGAACCCGGGGCGGTGCGGACGGGCCCGGTCCGGAGGGCAGAGAACTGGCCGGCAGAAACTCAGACGGCAGAAAGCTAGAGGGCAGAAACTCGGACGGATTCGATCTCGCGGACAAGGCAGACATCCCTTCGCCGGTGCTAACCGGACAGGTTCAACGGGTCTGGATCTCAGCCGGCCCGATGCGCGGCACCCCGTGTCAGTGTTCCAGCCTAGCCGCTGGCCCGGCCCTGCCCCTTAACGCACCTGCGGGCCCGGGCGGGCGGACGTATTGTTACGCCCGCTCCGGCCCGGACCCGCAGCCCTGCCGCCGCGCAAGCGACCGGCAGGGACGTGATCAGTTGCCGAGGACTACAGCTCCGATGCCGGTACGCCGACGCCGAGGATGATCGGTTCGTTGCCGGCCGGGATCGCCGCAGGGCGGGCCGCGGCGGGTGCCTTGGCCTCGTGGACCGATCCGGCCGCGGCGTGCTGCGTCGCCTCGCGATGCTCCACGGAGGTTTCGTTCGCTGCGCCCTGGGCGCGGCTGGCGCTCCGGTTGCGGCGCCCGCGGCGCCCGCGCGGGGTCACGGTATCCGCGGCCGGTGAAGCCGGTACCTCCGCCGCTCGTGCCCGGGTGGCTGCTGGTGCCCGGGTGGCCGCTGGTGCGGTGACCGCTGGTGCAGTGCCCGCGGGCGCTGTGGCTTGCGGAGCGGTGGTCGCCCGGTCCTGGGCGGCGTCCATCCCGGCCGGCTTGCCGGCCTCGGCTTCGCCCAGGTTGGCGAAGGCTTCGGTCAGCAGGTCCAGGGTCAGGGCCGGCGCCGGGGCGTCGTCGGCGTGCTCGACGAACGGCAGGGCTACCTGTTCCCCGCCGAATGTCAGCACGGTCGCGGGACGGCCGGCTGCTTCCTCCGCGGCGGCGAGCTGCGTAACGGCGTCGACGGCGGCCTTGCGGGCTCCGGCGTCGCTGGCAGCAGCTGCCTCCCCGTCATGGAGGTGGGCGGCGTGCGCCGCGGCGGCGATGTTCGCCAGTGCGGCACGGGTGGCTTCAGCCTTGGCGTGGCGTTCGGCCTCGGTAGGCTCGGCGTGGACGGCGGCCGGTGCGGACGGCACGGTCTCCGGGCCCTGGCCGCCCCTGCCGCGGCGGCGGCTCTTGCGATCGGTGCGGGCAGCAGGCTGGGCGGCCTCGGTGCGCGGCACGTAGTGCTCCGCGGCGACCGTGTTGGCGCGGCGGTGCTCGACGGGTTCGTCGTGGGTGACGATTCCGCGGCCTGCGCAGGTTTCACACTGCTCGCCGAAGACTTCCAGCAGACCGGTGCCCATCCGCTTGCGGGTCATCTGGACGAGGCCCAGCGAGGTCACCTCGGCCACCTGGTGCTTGGTGCGGTCCCGGCCCAGGCACTCCACCATGCGGCGCAGCACGAGGTCGCGGTTGGATTCGAGCACCATGTCGATGAAGTCGATCACGATGATGCCGCCGATATCGCGCAGGCGCAGCTGCCGGACGACTTCCTCGGCCGCTTCCAGGTTGTTCTTGGTAACGGTTTCCTCAAGGTTGCCGCCGGAGCCGGTGAACTTGCCGGTGTTGACGTCCACCACGGTCATCGCTTCGGTCCGGTCGATCACGAGCGAACCGCCCGAGGGCAGGAAGACCTTCCGGTCCAGGGCCTTGTGGATCTGCTCGTCGATGCGCCAGGCAGCGAAGATGTCCGTGTCCTTGGTCCACTTCTCAAGCCGGCCCACCAGGTCCGGGGCCACGTACGTGACGTAGGCCTCGATGGTGTCCCAGGCTTCCTCGCCGGAGACGATCAGCTTGGAGAAGTCCTCGTTGAAGACGTCGCGAACCACCTTGATGGTGAGGTCCGGTTCACCGTAGAGCAGCTCGGGGGCCAGGACCTTGGTGGACTTCGACTGGCTCTCGATGCCTTCCCACTGCGCGCGCAGCCGGTTGATGTCGTGCGTCAGCTCTTCCTCGGAGGCGCCCTCGGCCGCGGTGCGGACAATGACGCCCGCGTCCTCGGGCAGGCGGTCCTTGAGGATCCGCTTGAGGCGGTTGCGTTCGACGTCGGGCAGCTTGCGGGAGATGCCGGTCATCGAACCGCCGGGCACGTACACGAGATAACGGCCGGGCAGCGAGATCTGGCTGGTGAGGCGGGCGCCCTTGTGGCCGACCGGGTCCTTGGTGACCTGGACCAGCACGGAGTCGCCGGACTTCAGCGCGTTCTCGATCCGGCGCTGCTTGCCTTCGAGGTTGACGGACTCCCAGTTCACTTCGCCGGCGTAGAGCACGGCGTTGCGGCCGCGGCCGATGTCCACGAACGCCGCTTCCATGGAGGGCAGCACGTTCTGGACCTTGCCCAGGTAGACGTTGCCGATCAGGGAATCCTGCTGGGTCTTGGACACGAAGTGCTCGGCCAGGACGCCGTCTTCGAGGACACCGATCTGGATTCTGTCGTCGCGCTGGCGGACGATCATCTGGCGGTCCACGGACTCGCGCCGGGCCAGGAACTCGGCCTCGGTGATGACGGTGCGGCGGCGGCCGGTGTCGCGGGATTCGCGGCGGCGCTGCTTCTTGGCTTCCAGGCGGGTGGAGCCCTTGACGGACGTGACGCGGTTGTTGACCGGCGCCTCGGTCATGGCCCGCGGCGCACGGACGCGGGTCACCGTGTTGGGCGGATCGTCGCCTTCCCCGCCGGTCAGTTCCAGGTCCTGGTCACCGCGGCGACGGCGGCGGCGACGGCGCGACGTCACGCCGTCCTCGAGGGTGCCCTCCGAGCCTTCGTCGCCCTCTTCGTCAGAGCCTTCGGCAATGCCTTCGGCCTCGGCGTCGGACTCGGCGGACGTGCGGGTCCGCCCGCGCCGGCCGCGGCTGCGGCGTCGACGGCGGCTGCCGGCGTCCTCGTCCTCGTCGCCTTCTTCCTCTTCGGGCTCCGCTGCTGCTGCGGCAACGGGGACCGGACGCACCACGGTGCTGAGGTCGGGGGCCTGGAAGATCACGGATGTGAGGGCGCCGGGTTCCATGAACAGCGACGCGGCCGGGCTTTCCTCGGGCCGGGCTTCCGGCTGTTCGGGCTGGGCTTCGGCGGGCTGGGCCTCGGCAGCGGGCGCTTCCGAAGGCTGGGCCGCAGCGGCTTCCGCCGGTTCGGCTTCCCCAGCCGGGACCGCTGCTACGGGTACGTCTTCGGCTATCGGGGCGGCCTTGGCACGGCTGGCACGGCGCCGGACCGGCTTCTCCGTGGCCTGCTCTGCGGCCTTCTCTGCGACGGCGGCTTCGTCGGAACCGGCGGCTGCCCCGGGAGCCTCTGCCGCGGCGGGCGCGTTGGCTTCGAACTCTGCGGCGAAGGCAGTCAGCGGCTCCGGCGCGGCGACAGTCTTGCGGGCACGGGTCCGCCGCGCGGGCGCCTTTGCAGCAGTTTCGGGCACTGCGGTTTCGAGGGCAGCTGTTTCGGGTACGGCGGCTTCGGAGACAGCTTTGGCACCGGCTGCTTTGCGGCGCCCCGCGACGGGCTCATCCGAGCCGGCTGCGTCGGCCAGGGCCGCGGCTTCGGCCACAGCCTCCGCGGCGGCCTCTGCGTTGACCTTTGCGACGGGCGCCTTCCGGCGGGTCCGGACGGCCCTCTTCGGCGCTACGGGGGCCTCTGCTTCCGCAGTTCCCCCTGCTTCCCCGCCGACTACTACTTCTTCGTTACCGGCTACAACCTGGTCATTATCCATATGTGGCGACACTCCTGCCCCTGATGCGCCGCCACATTCGGCGCCCGTTGGGGCAAATATGCGTCAACACCCGCAGGCATTGACAGAAGTCAATTGGATACCCTCAGGTTCGCACCGGCAGTGGGGTGCGGCAGCCCTGGAGGGCCGGCGAGATTGTTTTGGAACCCGTTGACCTACACGCCACAACCAGGTGCCGTCCAATGGCATTGCGGGACAGCTGGAATCAGAGGATCCGCAGCTCCCTGCTCATCATTGGCGGTCTTGAAACAAAATCGCCGGACCGGAATCCGGATGTGGATCGGGTTCCAGCCACGATCATTGTCTCACAAGAGCCGCCATAGCTGGCGTAGGCGGGGCCGGGAGCGCAGCAGGTGCGGCAGGGCCGGCCCGGCAGGGGCTGTTCTGCGCCGCCGCCCAGCCTGCGGCGTTACAATCGGGGCCAGAAGAACACGATCAAGACGATCAAAGGACCCATATTCCATGCCCAGCATCTCCAGCACCGCCGGCGACGCGACTGTACACCAACCGGGCCCAGGCCCGGCTCCCGCGGGCCGGTCCCTTCCCACGATGACCCGCGACCGCCCGTTCGCCTGGCTCCTGCTGATCACCGGCGTCGTTGGCTGGCTCGCGTCCGGTGCCCTGGTGCTGGAGAAGCTGGAGGTCCTCAAGGACCCCAACCACGTCACGGTCTGCGACGTGAACCCGTGGATCTCCTGCGGCCAGGTCATGCAGACGCCGCAAAGTTCCGTGTTCGGCTTCCCCAACATGTTCATCGGGATCGTGGCCTTCGCCGTGATCATCACCACAGCCATGGGCATCCTGGCCGGCGCTAAATTTGCCCGGTGGTACTGGCTGGGGCTTCAGGCGGGCGTGACGCTGGGCTTCGCGTTCGTGGTCTGGCTC
>JBKPJW010000276.1:0-4978 GCA_046730875.1 Actinomycetota bacterium
GAGCTGACCAGGGTCTAACACCCCCTCGACCAGCCCGCAAGAATCGCGGGTCCTCCCCCGAATCATCCGGGGAGTTGCCGCCTCCCATCCCCTCAAGCCAAGGACCTTCATGAAAAAGCTCTACTTCGCCTCCCTCACCTACATGGTCGCTGGAGTGGCCTCCGGGCTGTTCTACCGCGAGTTCACCAAAGCCAGCGACTTCACCGGGGAAAGCCAGCTTTCCGTGGTCCATACCCACCTCCTGGCCCTGGGTATGCTGTTCTTCCTCGCCGTCCTGGCACTGGATAAGCTTTTCAGCCTCTCCGGTCTGCGCACCTTCACCGTGTTCTTCTGGACCTACAACGCCGGGCTGGCCCTCACCGCGGCCATGATGGTCCTCAGCGGCATCCTCACCGTGCAGGGCAACACCCCGTCGGCTGCGCTCGCAGGCATCTCCGGGCTGGGCCACATCGCCCTCACCACCGGCCTGATCCTCCTGCTCATCACCCTCGGCAGGCGCGTGTCCGGCAGGCAAACGTCCGAAACCGAACTCAGCACCGTCAGCTGACCCTGCTGACCCGAAAGCGAAAGACATGACCCTGCACCTGGAAGTGCCGGCCCGGGAGGTTTCAACGCGCATGCTCGGCAAGGCTCTGCTGACACTCAGAAATCCCGTGAACCTCCGCAAGATACCGATAGGCTTCGGCCATGTCACCAAGTGGGGGAAAGCGCTGGATCCGGGGACTTGCGGTGTTGCTGGTTTTCGTCAGTTCCGGGGCGGCCATGACTTCCTGTGCCTACGAGGACGAGGAGCTGTCTCAGACGACTGCAGCCCCGGTGTACTCCCGGCCGGCACCTGCTCCCCCGCCGCAGGCCGACGCAGACCTCGCCGAGGTCCAGGCGGGAAACCAGGCGGAACTGGATATTCGCTTAGGCCCACGGCCTGACGGTGTTGTCTTAGGCGGCTCAGGCGGACTGGGCGGCGACGGATTCCGCACCTCGGTCGTCGCAATACCGGAGGGAAGCTACACGGTGACCGCTGCATGCCACGGAGTAATGAAAGCATCCCTCAGCCTCTGGCAGCCCAACCGCCGGGGTGGAACGCAGCAGGAGCTCGTTCTCGAGTGCGGAACAGCGTCGAGCAGAGACCTGAACCTGGTGGCGGGCCCGGTTTCGGCACATGCTATCCGCATGACCACCGAGCAGGGCAGTGCGGCGGTCGCCGGTTTCTGGCTGGTACCGAAGCCCTAACCGCGTTTCTGCGCCAGTGGGGCTTTGTCCGTGCCCATGCTTTGTCTGTGCTCCTGCTTTGTCTGTCCTCCTGGTGTGCAACGCTTGTTACATGGATCTGGAGGTATCGCCCGCGCTCACGATTCCCGCGTCGGAACTGGGCTGGCGGTTCTCGCGTTCGTCCGGGCCGGGCGGTCAACACGTCAACACCACGGACAGCCGCGCCGAACTATCGTGGAACATCGCCCGCTCGGCGGCCCTGTCGGAGAGCCAACGGCTGGTACTGCTTACGCGCCTGGAGAATCGTCTCATTGCCGGTGTGATTACCGTGACCGCCTCAGAACAGCGTTCTCAGCTGCGCAATCGCGAGCTCGCCCTGGCCAAGCTGGCCGATCTCGTGGCGGTGGGACTCGCTCCCGAAGCTGCCCGCCGCCGGGCGACCAAACCCACCCGGGGCTCGAACCGGCGCCGCCTCGCTGCGAAGGAACAGCGGGCGGCGACGAAACGGCAGCGACAGCGGCCGTCGGCCGAGTAACGCCGCTCAGTCTCGACAGGGATGGACATGTCCCTTCCGGAGCGTCAGCGTGGAGCAAGTCCGGCAGCCCGAAGGGACACGTCCGCCCCCGCCCGCAGCCACTGGACATATTGCCGCCATGCCCGCTGGCTGCGCCGAAGAATGGACATGTCCTCTTCGGAGGGCCAGGGCAGGGCCAGCCGTACCCGCTCTTTGTGCCCAGGCATGGACATGTCGCTTCCGGAGGGCCAGGGCGGGGCAGGTCCTGCAACCCAACGGACATGTGCCCCTCTTCGTGCCCAAGGGTGGACATGTCCCCTCCGGAGCGCCAGGGCGGAGCAGGTCCAGTAGCCCGAACGGACATGTCCGCCCCTGCCCGCAGCCACTGGACATATGGCCGCCATGCCCGCTGGCTGCGCCGAAGAATGGACATGTCCCTCCGGAGGGCCAGGGCAGGGCCGGCCGTGCCCGCTCTTTGTGCCCAGGCATGGACATGTCGCTTCCGGAGGGCCATGGCGGGGCAAGTCCGGCAACCCAACGGACATGTGCCCCTCTTCATGCCCAACGGTGGACATGTCCCGTCCTCAACGCCAGGGCGGAGCAGTTCCAGTAGCCCGAACGGACAAGTCCGCCCCTGCCCGCAGCCACTGGACATGTGGCCGCTATGCCCGCTCTTCATGCCCAAGGACGGACATGTCCCTTCCGGGGGCCAGTCCGGGGCCGCTATGCCCGCTCTTCGTGCCCAAGCATGGACATGTCCCCTCCGGAGCACCGGGGTGGAGCAGGTCCGGTAGCCCGAATGGACATGTCCGCCCGTGCCCGCAGCCACTGGACATGTGCCCCATATGTCCACTGGCGGCCCTGAAGAATGGACATGTCCCCCGCGTCCAGGGGTCTCCCGGGCCTTAGGTCAGGTGGCTATACCCCAGCAGCGCCGCAGTGCCCATGCCGCCCGCAATGCTGATCATCGCCAGGGCAAGCTGGCCTTCGTGCCCGGATCCGCGCGCCTGTGCCAGCAGCCGGGTCACCAGCACAGCGCCCGAGGCTCCATAGGCGTGGCCGAGTGCCAGGGCTCCGCCGTCGAGGTTGGCGTGTTCCGGGTCGATCCCCAGCTGGTCGAAGCAGGCGAGTGTCTGGGCGGCGAACGCCTCGTTGAATTCCACCAGGCCCACATCCGCTGCCGTCATACCGTGCGCCGCCAGGAGCCGCTCGGTTGCCGCGGCCGCACCGATGCCCAGGAGTTGCGGCGCCACCCCCGCGGTGTCGGTGCCCAGCACCAGCAGCCCGTCCGCGGCGCCCAGTGCCCGGGCCCGTTCCAAGGAGGTAATGACGACGGCGGCCGCGCCGTCCGCGTCGAAGCACGAGTTCCCGGCCGTCACGGTGCCGCCGTCGGCAAACACGGGCGGGAACCGGGCCATCAGGGCCGGACCCAGACTAGGCCTCGGACCGTCGTCGGCTTCCAGCGCGGCACCGGATTCCGCCGCCAGCGGCACGATTTCGGCGTCGAACCGTCCGGCAGCAGCGGCAGCCAGGGCGCGGCGGTGGCTGCGGAGCGCGAAGGCGTCCTGCCGTTCACGACCGATGCCAAAGTGCGCGGCGACGTTCTCCGCCGCGACACCCATGTCCGGATCGCCGAGGCTGAGCGGGGCGAACTGGGCCCGGCTGTAATACTCCGGGCTGCCGTCGTCATTGCGGTGGGCCCGCAGCGGGGCCGTGCTAATGCTCTCCACGCCGCCCGCGAAATAGAGCCCGCCGCCGCCGGCGGCGACCAGCCGCGCGGCCAGGACAATCGCATCCAGTCCGGAGCCGCATTGCCGATCCACTGTGACGCCGGGAACGGTGACCGGCAGCCCGGCCTCCAGCGCGGCAAGACGAGCCACGTTCCCGCCGCCGCCGACGGCGTTGCCGATCACGACGTCGGTCACAGACGCCGGGTCCAGGCCCGGCCCGCCATCCGCGCCGGTGAGCAGGCTGCGGAGTACCGGGGCCAGGAGTTCGTGGGCGCGCAGCCTTTTCAGGGCGCCGTTGGCGCGGCAGAGCGGCGTTCGGCGCGCGGCGATGATCACCGGCTGCCTGTCCTCCGGCAGCAGCCCGGCGAAGGACGGCCTGGCGAAGGACGGCCCCCGCGGCGCTGCCGACGGCGGCCCGGTGTCACCGAGCGGCTCAGCCAAGGCGCGGGATCCTCGCATCTTTCCGGTCCACCCAGTCAAGCAGCAGCTGCCGGCTGATTTTGCCCCGGTCCGTTACCGGCAGCTCGGTCAGCGCGAAGTACTCCACGGGGCGCTTGTTGCGGGCCAGCACATCCTCAATGCCGGACTTGAGCTGGGTCGCTGTGACCGCCCCGTAGGAGGGGACCACGCCGGCCACCACACGCTGGCCGCGAAGGTCATCGGCCATGCCGGCAGCGACGGCCGCCGCGACGCCGGGGACGGACGCCAGGGCCATTTCAATTTCATGCGGGTAGACGTTGGTGCCGGCGGTGATGATCATGTCGGACCGGCGGCCCAGCATGTGCAGGGTCCCGCCGGAGAGGTACCCCTGGTCACCGACTGTGTACCAGCCGTCGAAGCACCGCAGGGCCTGGCCGTCGTCACCCCACAGATAGCCGTTGCTGACCATGCCGCTGCGGACGCAGATGTTGCCGTCGCTGCCGTCCGGGAGTTCGGCGCCGTCGTCGTCCAGAATTCGGATGTCCACGCCGGGAAACGGCCTCCCGATGCCGGTTCCGCCCGGTTCAGCGGGCTCGCCCGGCCGCAGCCCGGCGCCCGAGACGAAGCTGAGCTCGGAGGCGCCGTAGTATTCGAAGATGGTCGCATTGGGTGCCCAGCGACGGGCCGCCTCCAGGGTGCGGGCATCCAGCTTGGAACCGGCGCAGACGATGCTGCGGATGCCGGAGGCGTCCACCCCGCCGGCCAGGCCGCGCTCGCTGAGCAGCCGGAGCATGGTGGGGACCAGGACCAGCCGGGTGATGCCGTCGTGGCTGACGGCCGCGTGGGCGTCGCCGACGTCGAAGCGGTCCAGGCTGTGGAACTCCGCGCCGGCGTACAGGCATTCGGCCAGGGCGTAGAGGTTCAGGCTTGCCGCGAGCGGGCCGGGCGCCAGGGTTTTGTCGTCCTGCGCCAGGCCGAAGAATTCAATGGAGGCGTCGAACGATTCCTGCCAGGACCGCCGCGAGCGGGTGAACGCCTTGGGGACGGAGGTGGTGCCGGAGGTCAGTCCGATCAGGAATGAGGTCTCGGGCGGCCCGTCAACCAG
>JBKPJW010000277.1:0-1699 GCA_046730875.1 Actinomycetota bacterium
GGACACCGGAGCAGGAAGAACGCTACTGGGACATGCTCAACAATGCCCAGGTCCTGTACGGGTTCCCGAACGAAAGCCCGGCGGGCCTTGCCCGGATCGCCGGCAGTAACCCCCGCCTTGAGTGGATCCACGCCATGGCGGCCGGCGCCGGCGGGGCCGTGAAGGCCTCGGGGCTGGATACGGCGACGCTGCAGAAGTTCAAGGTCACAACCTCTGCCGGTGTGCACGCTCTGCCCCTCGCCGAGTTCGCCGTCCTTGGTATCCTCAACGGCTTCAAGCGCACCGGGGAACTGGCGCAGGGCCAGGCAGCCAAGCTCTGGCCTGAACTCCGCACGCCCACCCGGCTGGTCAACGGGTCCCGCCTGGTTGTCACGGGACTGGGCGAGATCGGACTCGAGACGGCACGGATCGCCCGCGCGCTGGGCATGAGCGTCAGCGGCACCAAGCGGACCGTGGAGTCAATCGACGGGATCGAAGAAGTCACCGACAACGACGGCCTCGCCGGACTGCTGGCCACGGCTGACGCCGTCGTCAACACCCTCCCCGGCACGCCCGCCACCGAGAAACTCTTCAACCGCGAAGTCTTCGCGGCCATGAAGCCCGGAGCGGTCTTCATCAACGTGGGCCGCGGCACGGTTGTCGACGAGGAGGCACTGCTGGAGGCGCTCGACAACGGCCAGGTCTCCTACGCCTGCCTCGACGTGTTTGCCGTGGAGCCGCTCCCGCAGGACAGCCCGCTCTGGAACCATCCCAAGGTCATGGTGTCACCGCACACCTCGGCCCTCAGCGCAGCCGAGAACCGCTTGATCTCCGAACGCTTCTGCAGCAACCTGCGGACCTACCTCGACGGCGGCGAACTCCCCCACCTCGTGGACACGGTGCACTTCTACTAAACCCCCGCTCCTCAGCGCGCACCAGGGCGGCCCTCCGGCAACGGAAGGGCCGCCTTTTGCGTTCCCTGGCTCGTGCCCCGACGGTCCTCCGGCTCCGTCGCGCGCTCCTGCCGCACTCGACGCGCTCGTCCCCCATGCGACACGCTCGTTGCCTCACGATGCGGCTATTCCCGCGTCGCCAGGCACTATCCGCAGCGGCCAGCACTTTCCGCGTCGCCAGGCACTTTCCGCAGCGGCCAGCACTTCCCGCAACCCAAAAAGGCCGCGGCCCCTTCCTGATTGGAAGGGGCCACGGCCTCGGGTAGTGCGGGTATTGCAGCTCCGGTGTGACTAGCTGGCATCCTCAATGAGGAGGAGGTCGCGTCCCGCCGTCTCCGGTGTGAAGAACGTGGTGACGAACGAGATCAGTGCGAGCACCAGCGAGTAGATGGCGAGCACCAGCCAGGAGTGGTCTGTGGCGGCCAGCAGTGCGGCGCCTACCAGCGGGACCAGTCCGCCGGCCAGGACGGCTGAGAACTCGCGGCTCATGGCCACGCCGGTAAAGCGGTACTGCGAGCCGAAGAGTTCCGGCAGCAGCGGGCACTGCGGGCCGAGCATGGACTGAACGCCGAGGGCGATGCCCACCACCATGACCACCCAGACGAGCGTGACGTTGCCCAGGGTGACCAGGTAGAACGCCGGCAGCGCGATGAGCGCTTGGAATAGCGCACCGTAGCGGTAGACCGGCACGCGGCCGAACCTGTCGGACAGCGCGCCGAACGTGATCACCATGACCGCGGCGAAGCCTGCGGCAATGAGCAGGCCGA
>JBKPJW010000278.1:0-3470 GCA_046730875.1 Actinomycetota bacterium
CCTGGCACGCTGCGGAGTAGGCCGCGTCGAAGCCCTCGGTGACGAAGTGGAAGGTCGTCCCGCCGTCCATCTGGATCGGGTCATGTCCATGATGGGTCAGCACGAACACCGGCGCGTGATACGGCGGTTCCGCTCCCCACCACCCGGTCCATTCCTCATCCCAGTCCCCGCGGATCGGGCCGAACATGTTCCGACCCATCACATAGGCGCCCCGCGGGCGCATGAGCCACTTGTTCGCGACCTTGTCGGCATCGTTGGCTCGCGGGTCGCCGATGTGCCAGCGGTGCAGCTCCAGCCCTCGCTTGCCTAGAGGGTCCTCGCGGCTCTGGTCCGGCCCGGCGACGAAGCCGTCCAGCGAGATCGACATGTGGCAGGTGGTGTCCGGCATCGCGAACCTCCAGAGTGTTTACGACTTGCATGCGGCCGTGTGCGGATTCTGGGGATCCTAGCACGTGCCGGCATCCTCGCCGGCCGACTTCACAGGCCCGGCCACTATCCGAAGCGGCGCCTAGCGCGGGGCGCGAGAATTCTGTTACCGCTGCGCGACCGCTGTGCCTTGCCCGGATGTGAAGAAAGGCCCCTGATTTCCCTTGTCAACAAAGGAAATCAGGGGCCTCGCTATGTGGCGGTGACGGTGGGATTTGAACCCACGTTGGCTTTTACACCAAACAACATTTCGAGTGTTGCACCTTCGGCCGCTCGGACACGTCACCAACCTGACTAGGGTACCGGAGCAAGGCGCCCATCCACAAAACGAGCCCCAACGGCACCCGCTGACGCACCGTTCGCGCGCGGCACGCTTCCCCACGAACAATGCGGGCACTAGATTCGTAAGCACGATGACTACTTTTGAACGGCACGCCACGGCCACCGCCTATTGGACCGTCGGCCCGGAACAGGGCGAGCTCCGGAGCGAGGAACTGGCCGTCCCCGGCCCCGGCGAGGCGCTGGTCCGGTCCCTGTATTCGGGCATCAGCAAGGGCACCGAGCTGGTGGTCCACCACGCCAGCGTCCCGGCGTGCGTCGCGGGGGCCATGGCGGCCCCCAATCAGGAGGGCGACTTCCCGTACCCGGTGAAATTCGGCTACCTCACCGTGGGTGTGGTCGAGGACGGTCCCGAGGGCTGGGCCGGGAAGACCGTTTTCTGCCTCTACCCGCACCAGGACCGCTTCATCGTCCCGGTGGAATCACTCACCGTGATCCCCGACGGCGTACCCGCCCGCCGCGCGGTGCTCACCGGCACTGTGGAAACCGCCGTCAACGGCCTCTGGGAGGCCGGCCCCCGCCTCGGTGACAGGGTCGCCGTAATCGGGGCCGGACTTGTCGGCGGCATGGTGGCCAAGCTCCTGGCCGGTTTCCCGCTCGCCCGGCTGCAGCTGATCGACGTCGATCCCGCCAAACGCGCGTTTGCCGACGCCCTCGGCGTCGATTTCAGTCACCCCGATGATGCCCTGGGCGACTGCGACATCGTTATCCACTGCTCCGCGTCGCAGGAAGGCCTGCAACGGAGCCTGCAGCTGGTGGGTGACGACGGCGACATCATCGAAATGTCCTGGTACGCCGACCGGAAAATCACCCTGCCGTTGGGGGAGGACTTCCACGCCCGCCGCCTGTCCATCCGGGCCAGCCAGGTGGGGATGGTGGCCCGCTCCCGCCGGCACCGCCGCACGAACGCCGATCGCCTGGCGCTCGCCGTGTCGCTGCTGCAGGACCCGGTTTTCGATGCCTTCCTCACCGGCTCCTCGACCTTCGAGGAACTCCCGGGCGTGGTTCAGCGGCTTGCCGACGGGACCCTGGACGCCCTGTGCCACGTCATTGAATACCCGCCTGCCGAAGCGCCGCCTGCCGAGACCCAAGCCACCGAAGCGCCGTCCACCGTCCCATTCACCGAAGCCACGAGGTAGCCCGTGTTCAGTCTGACCGTCCGCCGTAACTTCATGATCGCCCACAGCCTTCCCCGCGAAGCCTTTGGCCCTGCCCAGGGCCTGCATGGGGCCACCTTCGTCACGGAGGTGACCTTCCGCCGTCGTGAGCTCAATGACGATTCGATCGTGCTGGACATCGGCGCGGCCGGTGACGTCCTGGACCAGGTCCTTGAGGGGCTGAACTACCAGAACCTGGACGAGCACCCCGACTTCGCTGGCAAGCTGAGCACCACGGAAGCCCTCGCCCAGTACATCGCCGACGGCATCGCCGGGCAGATCCGTATCGGTAACGACGGCCGCGAGCTCACTGGTCTGGACGTCACCCTGCGCGAAACTCCCGACGCCTGGGCCAGCTACTCGCTGGACTTCGACGCCCGCTAGGCACCGCCGATGCCGCCGGCCAGCCCCCGCATCCGGTTTGTGGTGCCCGGCAACATCCGGCACAACTCCGGCGGCAATGTCTACAACGCCGCGCTCGCCCGGGGGCTCTCCGCCCTAGGCGCCGCCGTGGAAACCTGCCCGCTCGACGGCGACTGGCCGGGCGGCACACCCGAGGACCGACAGCGGCTGGCGTCGCTGCTTCAAACGGCGCCCGCCGCGGACGCCATGGGGAACTCACACGGGCTCTCTGCACGTGGGGACTCCGCATTTGGAGGCACTGCATTTGCGGGCTCCGCGCCCGTGAGCCCCGCGACGCTGGTCGATAGCCTTATCGCCTCCGGGGCGCCGGCCGAACTGGAAGCCGCCGCGGCCGCCGGGCGGCCCGTCTGGATCCTGCTGCACATGCCCCTGCCGGAGCATTTGGAGCGTGAGCGCCGGGCCTTGCGGGCCGCAGCCGGGGTCATCTGCACGAGCCGTTCGGCCGCGGCGGTCATCGCAGCCCGGCACGGCTTTCACGATGCTAGGGTGGCCCTTCCCGGTACCGCCCCCGCCCCCTTGGCGGTAGGAAGCCTGTCCGCCGGTTCGGGTGTGCCGCACTTGATCGCCGTGGCCGCGCTGCTTCCGAACAAGGACCAATCGCTCCTGCTGGACGCGCTCTCGCGGCTCACGGATCTATCCTGGACGGCGTCCCTCGTCGGCTCGGACACCGCCGACCCTTCCTATGCCGCGCAGCTCAGGACCTCTGCGGCACGCCCGGGCCTGGCCGGGCGGGTCAGCATCCCCGGCGAACTTCGGGGGCCGGCGCTGGAAGCCGAATGGGATGCGGCGGATCTCAGCCTGCTGATTTCCCGGGCCGAAGCCTATGGCCTGGTGGTTACCGAATCGCTGGCCCGCGGCATTCCCGTGGTGGTCCGCCAGGGCACCGGAGCGGTCGAGGCGCTTGCCGCCGGCAACCCGGCCCGCTCGCCGGAGCCGGGGCCTGACACGGCGCCGCCCGCCATGCCAGGGCCCGCCGTGCCGCTGCCGGCTGCGGTGCTGCCGGGCGCCGCCGTCGGCCTCGGAACGGACCCCGCCCCCCTGGCGGACCTGCTCCGCCGCTGGCTGGGCGACCCCCGGCTCCGGAAACAGTGGCGGGACGCGGCGGTGGCCGCCAGCGGCCGGTTG
>JBKPJW010000279.1:0-13408 GCA_046730875.1 Actinomycetota bacterium
GGCGACGCCGGGAGCGGTTTCCCGCTTCAGGAGCGCCTCGAGCATGGGGATGCCCGCGGTACCGGACGGCTCGCCGTCGTCGTTGGACCGCTGCACGTCCCGGTCGGGGCCGAGCACGAAGGCGAAGCAGTGGTGCCGCGCGTCATGGAACTCCCGGCGCAGGCGGGCCAGGACCGCGCGGGCGGCGTCCTCGTCCGGCGTGCGGGCCAGGACCGTGATGAACCGGGACCGCTTGACCTCGATCTCGTGCCGAAACTCGGACCCCGCGGCGAGGGTGGTGTACACGGCCGTCCTGCTCTCCGGGGAATCCGCCGCATCTGCCACCGGTTCAGTTTAGTCTGGTGGAGTGTTGAAGATCGGGTTGACCGGCGGGATCGCCTCGGGGAAGTCCATGGTTGCCGCGCGCCTGCGCGAGCTCGGCGCGGTGCTTGTCGACGCCGACGCCCTGGCCCGGGAGGTTGTGGAACCAGGCACGCCCGGGCTGGCGGGAGTTGTGGAAGCCTTCGGTGCCGCCATCCTGACCTCGGAGGGCCGGCTGGACCGTGCACAGCTGGGCGCACTGGTCTTCGGCAACCCGGATCGCCTGGCCGTGCTTAACGGGATCATCCATCCGTTGGTGCGGGAGCGGGCCGCAGCGATTGTCGCCGCCGCCCCGGTAGGTGCCGTCGTGGTGCAGGACATCCCGCTGCTGGTCGAAACCGGACAGGGCAAGAACTTCCACCTCGTGGTGGTGGTGGACGCCCCGGATGACGTCCGGGTCCAGCGCATGGCCGAACACCGCAACATGACCCCCGCGGAGGCGCACGCACGGATGGGCGCCCAGGCGAGCCGTGAGGACCGGCTGGCGGCGGCAGACGTCGTGCTGGAGAACTCCGGCACCCCGGAACAACTTTTGCAGGCCGTCGATCAGCTGTGGGCGGGACGGCTGAGGCCATTCGCGCTGAACCTGAGCAGGCAGAGGATCGCGGCGCGGACGGGAGGGCCGGTCCTCATCCCCGCCGATCCGGCCTGGGCGGCCCAGGCCGGCCGGCTGATCGCCCGGCTGCAGGCCGCGGTCCCGCGGGACGTCCTGGCCGTGGACCACATCGGATCCACGGCCGTCCCGGGGCTCGACGCCAAAGACGTGATCGACCTTCAGCTGAGCGTCCGCGACCTCGACGCCGCGGACCGGATCGCCCCGCTGCTGGCCGAGGCGGGATTTCCGCGCTGGCCCGGCATCATTTCCGACAACCCCAGGCCCCCGCATCCCGACCCTGCCAAGTGGGGCAAGCGGGTTCACGGCAACGCCGATCCCGGCCGGCCGGCGAATCTCCACCTCCGCGCTGCCGGCTCGCCCGGCTGGCGGTACGCTCTGTGCTTCCGCGACTGGCTGCGCGCCGATGCCGAGGCCAGGACGGATTATGTCGCCGAGAAGCGGCGGGCCGCCGGGATGCACGACGTCGACAAATCCACCGCCGGCTACGCGGCGGACAAAGAGGGCTGGTTCACCGACTACGCCGCGCCGCGGATGGAAGCGTGGGTACAGCGCACCGGCTGGCAGCCGCCGTCGTACGGTGACCGTAGTGGAGGGGACGACGGCGGTGCCGGCGCCACCGCGAGGGGCAACGGCACAGCCTCCGGCGCCAGGGCCCCCGCCTGAGGCGAGGGTGCCACCGCCGGCGTCCGTCCTGGTACTGCCCAAAGCTGAATCAGGATGTCCCGTCGGGGGCCGGCGGTAGATTAGATACATGAGTCTTGCCCAGCAGATCAACCGCGTCGTGGCGCCCTTCGAGGTCATCAGCGAATTCCAGCCGGCGGGTGACCAGCCGGCCGCTATCGCCGAACTGACCGAGCGCATCAAGAACGGCGAAAAGGACGTGGTGCTGCTCGGCGCCACCGGTACCGGCAAGAGCGCGACGACGGCCTGGCTGATCGAGCAGGTCCAGCGCCCCACCCTGGTGATGGTGCAGAACAAGACCCTCGCCGCGCAGCTGGCCAATGAATTCCGTGAACTGCTGCCGAACAACGCGGTGGAGTACTTCGTCTCCTACTACGACTACTACCAGCCCGAAGCTTACGTCGCGCAGACGGACACCTTCATCGAGAAGGACTCCTCCGTCAACGAGGAAGTCGAACGGCTCCGGCACTCCGCCACGAACGCCCTGCTGACCCGCCGCGACGTGATTGTGGTGGCGACGGTCTCCTGCATTTACGGCCTCGGCACCCCGGAAGAATACATCGCCGGCATGGTGACCCTCCGCAAGGGGGCAGAGATGAACCGCGACGATCTGCTCCGGAAATTCGTCTCCATGCAGTACACGCGCAACGACATGGATTTTCACCGCGGCACGTTCCGCGTCCGCGGCGACACCGTGGAAATCATCCCGATGTACGAGGAACTCGCCATCCGGATCGAGTTCTTCGGGGACGAGATCGAAAACATCTACACCCTGCACCCGCTGACGGGCGAGGTGATCCGGGACGAGACCGAAATGTACGTCTTCCCGGCCTCGCACTACGTCGCCGGTCCCGAACGCATGGCCCGGGCGATCAAGAGAATCGAAGACGAACTGGCCGAGCGTCTAGCCGTGCTGGAGAGCCAGAACAAGCTGGTGGAGGCCCAGCGGCTCCGGATGCGCACCACCTATGACCTGGAAATGATGCAGCAGATGGGGTTCTGCAACGGCATCGAGAACTACTCCTCGCACATCGACGGACGCGCCCGCGGGACCGCGCCGCACTGCCTCATCGACTACTTCCCGGACGACTTCCTCCTCGTGATCGATGAGTCCCACGTCACCGTGCCGCAGATCGGCGCCATGTACGAAGGTGATATGTCCCGCAAACGGAACCTGGTGGACCACGGCTTCAGGCTGCCCTCGGCGATGGACAACCGGCCGCTCAAATGGGACGAGTTCCAGGACCGGGTGGGCCAGACGGTCTACCTGTCCGCTACCCCGGGCAAGTACGAGCTCGGCAAGTCCGACGGCTTCGTCCAGCAGATCATCCGTCCTACCGGCCTGATCGACCCCGAGGTGATCGTCAAACCCACCAAGGGCCAGATCGATGACCTCCTGGGCGAGATCCGGAGCCGTACCGAAAAGAATGAGCGTGTCCTGGTCACCACCCTGACCAAGCGCATGGCAGAGGACCTCACAGACTACCTGCTGGGGCACGGGGTCAAGGTGGAGTACCTGCACTCCGACGTCGACACCCTGCGCCGCGTGGAACTTCTGCGCGAACTCCGGATGGGTGTCTTCGACGTCCTCGTCGGCATCAACCTGCTCCGTGAAGGCCTCGACCTGCCCGAAGTGTCCCTGGTGAGCATCCTGGACGCGGACAAGGAAGGCTTCCTGCGCTCGGGGACGTCGCTGATCCAGACCATCGGGCGTGCCGCCCGCAACGTCTCCGGCGAGGTGCACATGTACGCGGACCGGATCACGGACTCGATGGCCCACGCGATCGACGAGACGAACCGGCGCCGCGCCATCCAGGTGGCCTATAACAAGGAGAGGGGGATCGATCCCCAGCCGCTCCGGAAGAAGATCGCCGACATCACGGACCAGATCGCCAAGGAGGACGCGGACACCCGCGAACTGCTGGCCGCCGCCGGCAAAGCGCGCGGCAAGGGCAAGGGCGCCGCGAAGGTCCGGGCTGACGGGCTCGCGGCCGCGCCGGCCGAAGATCTCGTGGGACTGATCGAGCAGTTGACGGAGCAGATGCACGCCGCGGCCGGGGAGCTGCAGTTCGAACTCGCGGCCCGGCTTCGTGACGAGGTGGGGGATTTGAAGAAGGAGCTGCGGCAAATGCAGTCCGCGGGGCACGCCTAGGGTAAACTCGGTCGGACGTAGGGGAGTATCCCAAGCGCTACGATCGTCAACACGCACGGCTACGATGCCGTGCCGGGCGTAGCGGGCAGCCAGGCAGCGTCAAGCGCAGGCGGTCGGAGAGACTTACACCGCATCGCTGTACCCTACGAAAGGTTTCCCGTGCCCGAACTTCCCCTATGGTTCGAGATCGGCTCGTTTGTCGTCCTCGGCGTCATTCTGGCCATCGACCTGTTGATGGTCGTCAAACGACCCCATGAACCCTCGATGCGAGAAGCGGGATTGTGGGTTGCGTTCTACGTGGCCCTGGCCCTGGTGTTTGCCGGCGCCATGTTCGCCTTCACCGGCCCGGAATACGGCGGCCAGTTCATCGCCGGCTGGGTGACGGAATACAGCCTCAGCATCGACAACCTGTTCGTATTCATCATCATCATGGCCCGCTTCTCGGTACCGCGTAAGTACCAGCAGGAAGTGCTCATGGTGGGCATCATCATCGCCCTCATCCTCCGCGGCATTTTCATCATGCTCGGCGCGATCGTGATCGAGCAGTTCAGCTGGGTCTTCTACATCTTCGGCGCCTTCCTGCTCTGGACCGCCTGGAAGCAGGCCCAGGACGACGGGGAGGACGAGGAAGACAAGGAAAACCCGCTGATCGCCCGGATCCGCAGGGTCCTGCCGATGTCCGAGAAGTTCGACGGCGGCAAGCTCCGCACCGTTGTGGACGGCAAGAAGGTCTTCACCCCCATGCTGATCGTCTTCGTGACCATCGGCATGACGGATCTGCTCTTCGCCGTGGACTCCATTCCGGCCATCTTCGGCCTCACGCAGAGCGCCTTCATCGTCTTCACGGCGAACATCTTCGCCCTCATGGGCCTGCGCCAGCTGTACTTCCTGCTCGGCGGCCTCATGAACCGGCTCATTTACCTCAAGCACGCCCTGTCCGTCATCCTGGCGTTCATCGGCGTGAAGCTGGTCCTGCACGCCATGCACGTCAACGAGCTCCCCTTCATCAACGGCGGCCACCACATCGAATGGGCCCCGGAGATCCCGACGTTCGTCTCGCTCGCCGTGATCATCGGCACCATCGTCATCGCGGTGATCGCCAGCCTGATCAGCTCCAAGGCATCCAAGTCGAAGCTGGACGCCCGGCTTGAAGAGGACTCCCGCAAGAGCCTCAGCGACGTCGACTAGCTTCGGCCCGCCGGGCACCCGGCAACGCATGAAAGCATAAAAGTACGGCGCTGGACCCCACGGGTTCAGCGCCGTACCTTTTGGCCCGGCCCGGGCCCGGCTGAGCCCAGTTCAGCGGATGCCGGCTCAGCGGCGGGCCGAGCGGGCCATCCCCAGCAGGCGGCCGAAGATCGCCTCGCCGTCGTCGGCGATGCCGTCGTGGTGGAACTCGTCCGACTCCCAGACCTGCAGGCCGCGGACGGCGGCCGCCGTTTCCAGGGAGAGCTCGCGGTCGACGTAAATATCATCGGTGTACACCGCCGCGGCGACGGGCACGGTATTGAGCGCCAGCCGCTCCGGATCGTACAGCGGGGCCCAGTCCTTTTTCTCGGCCAGCAGCCAGGCCACGTCCTGCAACGGGCGCAGGGCCGGGTCCTGCTCGAAGTACCAGGGGTACACCATTTCCCCGGTCAGCAGCGGTTCGGCGGCGTCGGGGCGGAATTCGGGGAATTCCTCCAGCACCCGCCAGGCGGCCCAGTTGGTGGCCCCGGACTGACCATAGATGGACTCGTGCATCAGCGCGTACAGGGGATTTGCGGCCCGGGAAACGAGGCCCCGGACCTGCTCCAGGAACGCGTCCGAGAGGCGGTCGCCGTCGGGGGTTGATACAAACGCGTCCTCGAGCAGGTGGTGCAGCGCGTCAACGCGTGTGTTGCCGCCCAGGAACGAGCCCACCATCTGGAACCGCTCCACGGTGAGCCGGCTGCCGTCGGGCAGGACCTCCTCGGTGTCCCGGAGGTGCCGGGAGATTCGCGTCACGGCGGCACGGTCTTCGGGGTACCAGGCGAAGTATTCGGCGTTCCTGGCCGCGACCCGGCGGAACGTCGCACGGTAGACGCGGTCCGCGGTACCGCAGAGCGGGGCGAGGCCGCCGGTGACGATTGCTTCGCGGAGCCCCTCGGGGGCGAAGGACAGATAGCTGAGTGCGCAGAAACCGCCGTAGCTCTGGCCGTAAATGGTCCAGGGGGCGGAACCCAGGGCCATCCTGATGGCCTCGGCATCGGCGACGATTGAGTCCGCGCGGAAGTGCGTCAGGTAGCGGGCCTGGTCCACGTCGGTGCCGCGCAGGGGCAACGTGTTGCGGTCCACGGCCGTGGACAGCCCGGTACCGCGCTGGTCCAGCATGAGGATCCGGAAGTCCTTCGCCGCTGCCTTGCTCCAGCCGCCCAGCGACGGGAACCGGTTACCGCGCCCGCCGGGGCCGCCCTGCAGGTAGAGAAGCCAGGGGAGCTCGGCCGCCTCCTCCTCGCTGTGTTCCGCGGACACGTACTCGCGGGCGAACACCGAGATTCTCTCGCCGCGGCGTCCCGCCTCGCTGAAGTGGTCCAGGGGGAGCTGAAAGTAGTGTTCCGTGGTCCGCATCCCGCGGAAGGCGTGCCGGGCCAGGATCCTGTGCCTCACGGCTGACCTGTCCTCCAGGAGGGCGGCTCCCATCAGCCCGGTCACCGGAAGATCAGCCACGGGCAGCCTCCTCCCGGGAGTCGGCGAGCGAGCCGGCGCGGAACCGTCCGCCGGAACCTGCGCCGGGGCCGCCGAATGCTTCCAGCGCCGCGCCGGTAAGGCGGAAGGTGGTCCATTCCTCCATGGGAGCGGCGCCCAGCTTCTTGTAGAAATTGATGGACGGTTCGTTCCAGTCGAGGACGCTCCACTCGACGCGGGCGTAGCCGCGGTCGACGGCGGTCGCGGCCAGATGCTGCAGCAGGGCCTTGCCGTGGCCTTCGCCGCGGGCCTCGGGCCGGACGTAGAGGTCTTCCAGGTAGATCCCGTGGACCCCTTCCCACGTGGAGTAGTTCAGGAACCAGAGGGCGAAGCCCCGGACGTCGCCTGCCGTGTTCTCGGCCATGGTGGCGAAGATCCTCGGGTTCTGGCCGAAGAGGGCCTCGGTGAGCATCCCGGGGGTATTCCGGACCGCGTCCGGTTCCTTCTCGTAGACGGCGAGGTCGTGGATCATCTGCAGGATGGCAGGGACGTCATGCGGGGCGGCAGGCCGGATTACACTCATTATCCGAGTTTACTCGCGGCGCCCACCGGCGCCGAGGCCGGCTCCCGCCGGCTCCCGCGTGCACCGCCGGCATCCTGACACTGCAGGCTCCCGCCGGCATCCTGACACCGCAGGCTCGCGCCGCCCCAGCTGCCGGGTGGCCCACACCTAGAGCCGGTTGACGTCCGTGACGCGGACGACGGCGGTGCCGGTCTCGTCGGAGGCCGCCAGGTCCACCTCGGCGGAGATGCCCCAGTCGTGGTGGCCGGCCGGGTCAGCGAAGATCTGCCGGACCTTCCACGCGCCGGGTTCCTCGGTGATGATCAGCAGCCCGGGGCCGCGGGCGTCCGGGCCGGTGCCGATGTCGTTGTGTTCGTCGAAGTAGTCATCCAGGGCATCCTCCCAGCGCTCGGCGTCCCAGCCGGAACCGGCATCGAGTTCGCCCAGGGCGGTGGCGGCTTCATCGGCGAACAGCTCCACGCGGCGGAACATTTCGTTGCGCACCATCACCCGGAAGGCCCGGACGTTGGAGGTCAGCGACGGCGGCGGCGGCGGGGGAGCGTCGTGCGGTGTGGGCGCCGCCCCGGAAGTGAGCTCCTCCCATTCGTCGAGCAGGCTGGAGTCAACCTGGCGGACCAGTTCGCCGAGCCAGGCGATAAGGTCCTCGAGGTCCTCCCGGAGCGCGTCCTGCGGGACGGTCTGGCGGAGCGCCTTGAAACCGTCGGCGAGGTAGCGCAGCACGATCCCCTCGGAGCGGGCCAGGCCGTAGAACTGGACGAATTCGCCGAAGTTCATGGCGCGCTCGTACATGTCCCGGACCACGGATTTGGGCGCGAGCTCGAAGTCGCCGATCCACGGCGCCGCCTTGCGGTAGACATCGAAGGCCTCGCCCAGGATCTCCGCGAGCGGCTGCGGGTAGGTGACTTCCTCCAGCATCGCCATCCGCTGGTCGTACTCGATGCCGTCGGCCTTCATCGCGGCGACGGCTTCGCCGCGCGCCTTCTTCTGCTGTGCCGACAGGATCTGGCGCGGCTTCTCCAGGGTCGCCTCGATCACGGACACGACGTCCAGGGCGTACGACGGCGACTCCGGGTCCAGTAGCTCCAGCGCGGCGAGGGCGAACGGGGACAGGGGCTGGTTGAGGGCAAAGTTCGGCTGCAGGTGGACCGTGAGCCGGACGGTGCGGCCGTCCATGCCCTGCTCGTCCGGCGGGATCCGCTCCACGACGCCGGCAGCGAGCAGCTCCCGGTAAATTCCGAGGGCCTTCTTCATGAGCCGCAGCTGGGCGGGACGGGTCTCGTGGTTTTCGGTGAGCAGGCGGCGGGCGGCCTGGAAGGGGTCGCCGGGGCGTTCCATGAGGTTCATCAGCATCGCGTGCGTCACGGTAAAACTCGACGTGAGGGGATCCGGGACAGAATCGACCAGCCGCTTGTACGTCGGTTCACCCCAGGATACGAATCCTTCCGGCGGCTTTTTCTTGACCACCTGGCGCAGCTTCTTCTGGTCGTCGCCGAACTTGGCGGTGGCTTTGGCCATCGCCTTCACGTTTTCGGTCACGTGCTCCGGGGCCTGCACCACCACGGTCCCCGCGGTGTCATAGCCGGCCCGCCCGGCGCGGCCGGCGATCTGGTGGAACTCGCGGGAGTTCAGCAGCCGGGTGCGGACGCCGTCGTACTTGCTCAGGGCCGTGAGCAGCACGGTGCGGATAGGCACGTTGATGCCCACTCCGAGGGTGTCCGTGCCGCAGATGACCTTCAGCAGGCCGGCCTGGGCGAGCTGCTCGACGAGCCGGCGGTACTTCGGCAGCATGCCGGCGTGGTGGACGCCGATGCCGTGCCGGACCAGCCGGTTGAGGGTCTTGCCGAAGCCTGCAGCGAAACGGAACCCGGCGATGAGCTCGGCAATCTTGTCCTTCTCCTCGCGGGTGCAGACGTTGACGCTCATCAGGTTTTGGGCCCGGTCGATCGCTTCGACCTGGCTGAAGTGGACCACGTAGACGGGAACCTGTTTGGTGGCGAGCAGCTCTTCAAGGGTCTCGTGGACCGGGGTCTGTTCGTAGTAGTAGTGCAGCGGAATGGGTCGTTCGGCGGAACTGACGGTCGTCGTCGGGCGTCCGGTCAGGTCGTTGAGGCCCTCCTCGAAGCGGGAAACGTCACCGAGCGTCGCTGACATCAGCAGGAACTGGGCCTGGGGCAGTTCAAGAAGCGGAACCTGCCACGCCCAGCCGCGCTGCGGGTCGGAGTAGAAGTGGAACTCGTCCATGATGACGGCGCCGAGTTCGGCCGCCGACCCCTCACGGAGGGCGATATTGGCCAGTATTTCGGCAGTGCAGCAGATGATTGGGGCATCCTGGTTGACGCCTGAGTCACCGGTGATCATGCCGACGTTTTCGGCCCCGAAGATCTCGCAGAGGGCGAAGAACTTTTCCGAGACGAGGGCCTTGATTGGGGCGGTGTAATAGCTGCGCTGCCCGCGGGCCATGGCCTGGTAGTGCGCGGCGATGGCCACAAGGGATTTCCCGGACCCGGTCGGCGTGGCCAGGATGACGTTGGAGCCGGCGGCGAGTTCCATGATGGCCTCGTCCTGGGCGGTGTAGAGGGCCAGGCCGCGGGTCTCGGTCCACTCGACAAACCGGGTGTAGAGCTCGTCGGGGTCCAGGGCCGTCCTGCCGGGAACTCGGGCGGCCGGGGCGGGGAGCTGATCAACGAGTTTCATTGTTCTCCAGCTTAGTGCCCGCATAGTGCGGGCGGCACCGGCCGAGCTTGCGCCGCACCGGGCGGATGCGTGCCTCCTTGGCTGGCCTTCGGGCCGGGGCTACGCTTCCGTTAGGACAACACTGCCGGGGACTGGAGGTAACCGTGAAATGGGATCCCAATAAATATGTGCAGTTCGGGAATTACCGGGACAGGCCGTTTTTTGATCTGACCAGTCGGATCCATACCGAGGACCCTGGGCGCGTCGTTGACCTCGGCTGCGGTCCCGGCAATCTCACCGCCACCCTCGCGGACCGGTGGCCGGGGGCGCAGGTGGTGGGCCTGGATTCCTCGCCGGAGATGCTGGGAATGGCAAAGGACCATGCAGCCGCGGCGCCAAACCTCTCCTACGAACTGGCCGACATCCAGCACTGGCTGCCTTCCGGAGATACAGACGTGGTGGTCACCAACGCGGCCCTGCAGTGGGTGCCCGGCCACCGGGACCTGTTGCCGGCCTGGCTCGATGCCCTGAAGCCGGACGCCTGGTTCGCGCTGCAAGTGCCGGGGAACTTCAACGCCCCGTCCCACACCCTGCTGCGGGAACTGGCAGAATCCCCGGCCTGGGCTGACCGGCTCGCCGGGGTCCTGCGCCACGACGACGTGGTGGGGGAGGCAGCGGAATACCTGGAGATCATGCTCGACGCCGGTTGCGCCGCCGACGCCTGGGAGACCACCTACCTTCAGCTGCTGCCGGGCGCCAATCCCGTTCTGGAATGGGTTCGCGGCGCGGGACTCAGGCCGGTCCTCGCGGCGCTCCCGGAGGAGGAGGCCAAGGAATTTGAGGCCGAGTATTCGGCGCAGCTGGACGACGCGTATCCCGAAGGCAGGCACGGGACGGTCTTCCCGTTCCGGCGCACCTTCGCGGTGGCGCAAAAACGCGGGTAAGCGGCGTGTCCGCCGGATGACACGAGGCACTCCGCAATGGGGCTTACAATGACGTGGCGGTATGGGGGCAGCCGTTAGGCTGATCCTATTCCGAGCCCTGGGCTAGTAATGGAGGTTCGGTGCTAACAGGCCTGATGACGCGGCTGCTGTCCGCGCATAAGGGGAGCGTGCTGGCCATCGTTGTGCTGCAGCTCGTGCAATCGACCGCCAACCTGCTCCTGCCCACCCTGAACGCCGCGATCATCGACGACGGCATCATCGGCGGGGACACCGGGGAAATCCTCCACCTCGGCGGCTGGATGGCCGGAATCGCAGCCGTTCAGGTGATCACGGCCATCTCGGCCGGATACCTGGGCGCCGTGGTCGCCATGGAACTGGGCGGACAGCTGCGCGAGGAGCTGTTCGCGAAGGTGCAGTCCTTTTCCTCCCAGGAGGTCAGCGCCTTCGGTGCGCCCAGCCTGGTTACCCGGGCCACCAACGACGTCGCCCAGATCCAAAACCTCGCTGTCCTGGTCTTCACCATGCTGATTGCCGCCCCTGCCATCTTCATCGGCGGAATCGCGCTGGCCGTGCACCAGGACGTCGTGCTGTCTTGGATCGTGGTCGCGGTGATCCCCATCCTTACGCTCATCATGGCTGTGATCGTTCGCCGCCTGATTCCCCTGTACCGCCAGGGCCAGGTGCTGCTGGACCGGATCGGACGGGTGCTGCGCGAACAGATCATCGGCGCGAATGTCATCCGCGGCTTTGTCCGGCAGGACCACGAAGTCCGGCGCTTTGATGAAGCCAACAAGGACCTGACCCGGAACAACCTGCACTCCGCCCTGCTGGTGGCCGGGATGATGCCGATGATCATGCTGGTGGTCAACCTGTCGTCCGTGTGTGTGGTGTGGTTTGGCGGCCACCGGATCGACGCCGGCGAAATGCGGCTCGGGGCGCTTACCGCCTTCATGGCCTACATCCTGCAGATCCTGATCGCCATCATGATGGCAATGTACGTGTTCATGACCGCCCCGCGGGCCGCGGCGTGCGCGGAACGGATCCGTGCGGTGCTGGACACGGAACCGGCCATCGCAGACCCGGTGGCCCCCGCCGGGGCCGGCCCCGCCCATCCGGCAAGGCCCAGGCACTCTGCTGACCCGGCGCACTCCTTTAACCCGGCGCACAACGTCGTCGAATTCCGGAACGTCTCCTTCGCGTATCCCGGCGCCGAGGCGCCTGTGCTGGACGAGGTCTCGTTCATCGCCAGGCCAGGGACCACGACGGCGATCATCGGAGCCACCGGTAGCGGCAAGACGACCCTCCTGAACCTGCTTCCCCGGTTCCTTGACACCACCGGCGGCAGTATCAGCGTCGGCGGGCACAACGTGCGTGCCCTGCCGTTGGACGTCCTGCGGGACCGGATCGCGGTGGTACCGCAACACTCCTACCTGTTTGCGGGAACGGTCGCCGAGAACCTGCGGCTCGGCTCGCCCGAGGCCGACGACCAGGACTTGTGGCACGCACTCGAAAGTGCCCAGGCCGCCGACTTTGTCCGCGACCTGCCCCTCGGACTTGCAGCGCCCGTGAGCCAGGGCGGCACCAACTTCTCCGGCGGCGAACGCCAGCGGCTCTGCATCGCGCGGGCGCTCCTCAAGGACGCTCCGGTTTACCTGTTCGACGACAGCTTCTCGGCCTTGGACTACGGGACCGACATTCGGCTCCGCGCGGCCATCGAACCGCTGCTGCGGTCGGCGACCGTGCTGATCGTGGCCGAACGGGTGGCAACCATCGTGGACGCCGGGCTGATCCTCGTGCTGGAGGACGGCCGCCTTGTCGGGCAGGGTACGCACAGCGAACTCATGGAGTCCTCGCCGAGCTACCGGGAGATTGCCGAGTCCCAGCTGGTGCTGGAGGAAACACCGTGAGCCGATGGCGGGTCTCCCGTGCCGGGGCCGCGGTGGCGCCCGGGGCTCCGGAACGGATCAAGTGGCGGTCCGGAGCGCGGCTGCTGGGCCTGCTGCGGCCGTTGAAGTGGCGGATGGCCGGTGTCATCGCGGCCACGTGTGCGTTCGTGACGCTCAACGTGGCGGCCCCCGCGGTCCTCGGTGAGGCCACCGACGTCGTCGTCGCAGGGTTCCTGGGCGGCTCCCTCGACGAACAGGAGCTGGCCCGGCGGCTGCTGGTGGTGGCCGGCATGTACGTGGGGGCGTCGCTCTTCAGCTGGATCCAGGGCACGCTAACCGCCACCGCCGTGCAGCGCGTCAGCTACGGGCTCCGGGGCTCCGTGGAACAAAAACTCCATGTGCTGCCATCGAGCCACTTCGAGGAGCAGCGCCGCGGCGATGTGCTCAGCCGGGCCACGAACGACGTCGACAACATCTCGCAGGCCCTCAACCAGCTCCTCAACCAGTTCATCATGTCCGTCCTGATGCTCTCGGCCGCACTCGCCATGATGCTGTGGCTCTCGCCGCTGCTGGCACTGATCGCCGTCCTGTCGGTACCGGTGTCCACGGTCATTACCGTGCTCGTGGCGAAGCATTCCCAGGCGCATTTCAAGGAACAGTGGAGCAGCACCGGGGCCCTGCACGCCCAACTCGAAGAATTCTTCACCGGGCACGAAGTGGTCAAAGCCTTCGGCCGGCAGGAGGCATCGGCAGCGAGCTTCCGGGACTGCAACGCCAAGCTCACCCATTCGAGCGCCCGCGCCCAGTATCTGTCCGGCATCGTGCAGCCCCTGATGGTTTTTGTCGCCAACCTCAACTACGTTGCTG
>JBKPJW010000280.1:0-2491 GCA_046730875.1 Actinomycetota bacterium
GGAGGAGCCGGTTTCGTAGGCGTAGGGGTTGGAGGCCGCGAAGTCGGAGGAGCCGGTTTCGTAGGCGTAGGGGTTGGAGGCCGCGAAGTCGGAGGAGCTGGCCTCGTAGGGGTAGGCGTCGCAGTCGGAGGAGCTGGCCTCTCTCCCCTATGAGTTGGCCTCGGCTTCGGATGCTGTCTTGGCTCAGTCGGCTTCGGATGCTGTCTTGGCTCAGTCGGCTTGGGACTCTGTCTTGGCTCAGTCGGCTTCGGACTCTGTCTTGGCCCCGTAGACTCCCGACCAGCCGGGCGCGGCTGAGCGTCAACGGAGGCGGAGCCCACGGTGCGGCTCTCGGCAACGGGCATCGCTGCCTGTGCCGCAGGCCCTGCCAGTGGGCCTGCGCCACATAAAGCACCGCAAACAAGGCCGCACATGGCTAGCACGACCATGAGGGCTTCGCTGGTCGTTGACGGGTTGCTATACGAGCGTTTCCACTTTGAGAGCACGAGCGCTCCAAATAGTGACCGGAACTGATCTGATGCCTCTTCAGTGCAGTTTGAACCCCGGACGCCGACGGGTCAAGGTGCCCAAACTCGTGTCCAATACGCCCGCCGGCCTCGCGGCTCGGCGCGCCGCCGTGCCATCGCCCCAAACCGCGATCAGAGTCCTGCGGGCTCGATTCAACGCCTCAAGCACGCTCTCCTGCATTGCCCGTGGCCTACCAACGAAGTCACCGCTTTCACCGCGCTATTCACTCCCGTCTATGGCACTGCTACCTTGACGGGATGGAACGATCTCTGGTCAGGCCGAGGAACCGCAAAGTTATCGCAGGAGTGTGCGCCGCTCTTGCCACGCGCTTCGGGATCTCGGTGATGGTGGTCCGCCTCGGGTTCGTGTTCTTCGGCCTCTTCGGTGTCGGGGAGCTCGTCTACATTGCGCTGTGGATTCTTATACCCAAGGACCGGTAGCGGCAAGTCACCGTGCCGGCAGGGTCTCCACGAACGCCACCTGGGTGGCGTATTGCTGGTAGAGCTTGACCGCCTCGTCGATCTCAATGTGGCCGAAGGTCAACGCGACCTGCAGCCCTTCCAGCTGGGCGCTGGCGGTTTCGGCCGCGCTCACACGGTCCGCCACCGAGCGGGACGTGGCAAAGTTTGTGGCCAGCGCCGCGGCAATGGACGCTATCACCGCCAGCAGGCACAGCCCGCGCCACACAACCGAGTCGTCGCTCAGGTTGAAGAGTTCGGCCACCGCGTTGGTAAATCCCGTGCCTCCGACGGCGGGGCCCGCGGTGAGCGCGGCGGCCGTGGCACTGCCCACGATGCTGATGTTGGCCAGCCGGTTTCGCCGTGGCCTTTCGCGGCCGAGATAGGACTGGAGGTCCTTTTGCTTCGCGTCGATGCGGGTGGATAGCCTCTGCCGCGTGTCGGATGTTTCGTCCATGATCTGGTCCCCGGTTCCCTCGCCGATCGTGTCCACGCGCCTGGAAAGTGAGATCCGCCAGCGGTCCGCCGGCTGCCCGGCGTCGCCAGCCGAGGCGGAAGGTCCCCGCCCCATTGCCGCTCGCCTGCCCCAACGCGCACACGTTTAGGATGCTCCCGCGCCGCTGCGGGTGTCTAGACAAACACTCTCGTGTACTTCCCCGACCCTGCAGAGGAATCGCGCTCAGCGCCTCGTCTCGTACCTGGTCAGGACCACGCCGCCGGGAAACGTCCGCGTCTCCACCAGGTCCAGGTTCACCCAGCTGTCCAACGCAGTGAAGAACGGCGTGCCGCCGCCCACCAGGACCGGATGGGTGGCCAGCGCGTACTCGTCGATCAGGCCGGCCCGCATGACAGCCGCGGCGAGCGTTGCGCCGCCGATGCTCATCGGGGCACCGTCCTCGGCCTTGAGCCGGGTGATCTCGGCGATCGCGTCGCCGGTGACCAGGCGGGTATTCCAGTCGACCTTGTCGATCGTCGAGGAGAACACCACCTTCGGCGTGTCCCGCCAGTTCCGCGCGAATTCGATCTCCGCCGGGGTGGCGTTGGGCTGCTGGTCGCCGGTCGGCCAGTAGGAGCTCATCGTCTCCCACAGCTTGCGCCCGTACAGCGTCAGGCCGCTCGCCCGCTCCTGGTCGAGCCACCACTGGAAGAGTTCGTCGCTCGGCCCGCTCCAGCCAATGTCGTCGCCGGGCGCGGCGATGTAGCCGTCCAGGGTCAGGTTCATGCCGTAGATCAGTTTCCGCATGGCGCCAGCCTTCCGTCAGTCGGTCCTCAGCTTATAGACCAGCACGGCGCGGTAACCTCTGCCGTCCCGCACATGATCAGCAGCATCCTGTCCCTCAAAGCGCAACCATAGCGGCAATGATCTGGATGCCATAGCCTTCGGTCCTCGTTTCAACTGAGCTGTCCGGTGAAGGTTCCCCAACAGGACGCCATGCCCCAATGACTTCCGTCGTGCAAGAATCACCGCATGGATGAGGATGAACGGCATACAAGGGATGAATTGATGATCCTCGACGCCCTGGTGC
>JBKPJW010000281.1:0-5401 GCA_046730875.1 Actinomycetota bacterium
CGTCCAGGCGTGGCTGGAGCTGGGCAATGTGTGGCTGCTGTATGCAATCGTGGCCATTCAGAGCGGCGCCCAGGCCATCAACCAGCCGGCCCGCAGCGCGATTATTCCGGTCCTGGTGCGCAAGGAGCTGCTGCCGGCCGCCAACGCCCTGAGCATGATGAGCTTCGGCCTGAGCATGACCGCCGGCCCGCTGCTGGCCGGGGTGCTGGTGGCGTGGATCGGGTTCGGCTGGACCTACACGATCGACGTCGTCAGCTTTGCGTTTGCGTTCTGGGCACTCCTGAAGCTGCCGCCGATGCCGCCCGGGAAACATGCCAGGCCCGCCGGTTTGCGTTCTGTGGTCGAGGGCTTCCGCTTCCTTGGCACCCGCCCCAACCTTCGCATGACGTTCGTGATCGATCTCGTGGCCATGATCTTTGCCCAGCCCCGGGCGCTGCTGCCCGCCATCGGCGCGGTGATGATCGGCGGGGGCGAGGCGACGGTGGGGATCCTGCTGGCGTCGACGGCCGTGGGGGCGTTCCTTGCCGGACTTTTCTCCGGGCCGTTGGGCTGCGTTCACCGGCAGGGCGCCGCCGTCGTATGGTCCGTGATGGGCTGGGGCGCCTCCATCGCGGCTTTCGGTCTGGTGGTTGTCCTGGCGGATCATTCCGGCAGCGACGGCGTGACGGTATGGCTGCTGCCTGCCGCCCTGTGCTGCGCGCTGGCGGGCATCGCGGATTCCGTAAGCGCCGTCTTCCGGACCACCATCCTGCAGGCCTCCACGCCGGACCATCTGCGCGGCCGGCTCCAGGGCGTGTTCGTGGTGGTGGTGGCCGGCGGGCCCAGAATCGGGGACATGCTGGCAGGCGGCGCGACTAAACTTTTGACTGAGGGATGGGTCCTGCTGATCGGCGGTATGTTGTGCATCGTCGTGGCCTGGACGGTCGCCCACCTGCAGTGCGGTTTCCTGCGGTACGACGCGCGGAACCCGGTACCTTAGCGGTTCGTTTTCTTGATACGTCATCGAATTACGGGGAGCAGTAGAGGGCATCAGGAGGACAAGTGCACCGGCATCACAATGGACTGAAAACCGCGGCCCTGTTCGGCGTCCTGTGGGCGGTCCTGCTGGGCCTGGGGGCGTTCATTGCCGCCGGGACCCGCAGCACCGCACCGATCTGGATCATGGCCCTGATCGGCGTCTGCACCACGGCCTACGGCTACTGGAACAGTGACAAACTCGCGATCCGGGCCATGCAGGCCTACCCCGTCACGGAGGCGGACGCGCCCCAGCTGTACCAGATCGTCCGGGAGCTGTCCTCCCGGGCCAACCAGCCGATGCCCCGCATCTACATTTCGCCCACCCTGGCGCCGAACGCCTTTGCCACCGGCCGGAACCCGGAAACCGCCGCGGTGTGCTGCACCGAGGGCATCCTGCGGCTGCTGGACGCCCGTGAACTGCGCGGCGTCCTGGGCCATGAACTGATGCACGTCTACAACCGCGACATCCTGACGGCGTCGGTGGCGGCCGCCGTCGCCGGTGTCATTACCTCCGTGGCGCAGATGATGCTGCTATTCGGCGGCGGGGACCGCCGCAACGCGAACCCGTTCGCCGCGATCGCGATGGCGCTGCTGGCTCCGTTCGCCGCTTCCCTGATCCAGATGGCGATTTCGCGAACGCGGGAGTACGACGCCGATGAGGACGGCTCCGCGCTCACCGGAGATCCGCTGGCACTCGCCTCCGCCCTGCGCAAGATCGAGCAGGGCGTGCAACTGGCGCCCTTGCCGCAGGACCAGCGGCTGGTCAACGCCTCGCACATGATGATCGCCAACCCGTTCCGCGGCGGGGGCGTGGCCAAGATGTTCTCCACCCACCCGCCGATGGCCGAGCGGATCGGCCGGCTGGAGCGGATGGCGGGCCGGCCGCTCGCCTAGCCTGCTCACCGGGGTGAGTGGCGACGCGGAACAGGGCGGGAGGAAACCGCGACGTCGTAAACCACTCCGCTGGGAAGCTCACAAACTGCCCGGCGACGCGCAAATTTTTCCGCGACGCGCAAATGGGCGGGCGACACCCGAATACGGGCCTCGCCAGACCATTTGCGCGTCGAGAGGAAATTGCGGGGTCCCTCGGCCTGCAGTCAAGGATGCTGTCGACGTCGGAACGGGCTGAGCCGTATGCGAACCACCCGGACTGGCGCCAGCAGGAACTGGACTAGAAACGCCGGTGGGACCCGCCAACGGCCCGGTGACGCATCCGGACCTGCTTGGATCGCTTCTCCTCGGCCCGGTCGCGGTAGTAGAGGAAGGTCAGGAAGGCCGCCATCAGAATGATCGCAGCCACGCCTATTCCTACGATCAACAGAAGAACATCCCCGGAAACCTCGGGCGTGTCTAGGGACGCCATTAGGTTCATGATTTATTGCAACGCTGAACCCACCCAAGGCACAAGCGTTTTCTGTTCTGGCCGACTGCCGAAGACAAAACGAGGACCGCAGGATCAAGGTGATCGCTGCGGTCCTCGGGGATTCTGGCGGATTCTGCGCGGACTATTGAAGCAACTTCCAAGTAACCACGCGGCAGAATCGGTGCTAGCTGCGGAAGTTCACAAACTGCAGGTCGGCCTCGTCGAAGTTCTTCAGCAGGTTCATGGTCTCCTGAAGATCGTCGCGGGACTTCGACGTGACCCGGAGCTCGTCGCCCTGGATCTGCGACTTGACCGACTTGGGGGCCTCGTCCCGGATCAGCTTGTTGATCTTCTTGGCGAGGTCCTGGGCGATGCCCTCCTTGATGGAGCACTCGAGCCGGAACTCCTTGCCGGAGGCATAGGGCTCGCCCGTGTCGAGGGACTTCAGCGAGATGCCGCGGCGGATGAGCTTGGACTGCAGGACGTCGAGCACTGCGAGGACCCGCTCCTCGGAGTTGGCCTTCATGAGGATCTTCTCGCCGCTGAAATCAACTTCGGCGCCGACGCCCTTGAAGTCGTAGCGCTGGGCAATTTCCTTCTGCGCCTGGTTCAACGCGTTGGCGACTTCCTGCTTGTCTACCTTGCTGACGACGTCGAACGTGGATTCGCCTGCCATGACTGTCCTCCTGATGGTTGCCGGGTGCCTGCTGTGAGGCCGGGATATCTGAATTCCAGCCTAGTACGGATGCCCCCGAAGTGAAGGCCGGCCGGGCGGGCCGCGTTTCACAGTCTGCTCATAGCTCAATCACGGCGGGAACGAAGCTGGGCCGGACAGAGTTGCAAGGGTTGTAACCGATGCTGAAAGGCAAGAGACCATGCACCACAGAGCCGTCCGCTACGTCACCCGCACTACCGCAGCCGCCGCCAACGGTTTGGCCACGACGGCGGCCTCCGTTGCCGCCGCCGCGCTTGCGGCCTCCATCATCCTGAGCCCGGTCGCCGAGGCGTCCGCCCGTATGGACGGTGTCCATGCGGATCTGGCGCGCGCGGTCCAGCTGAACCAGGTCACACCGGAGCAGGCGGCACGTTTCGAGGCGAAGCTGGCCGGACGCATTCTCGGAGACGCCTGAATTTCCGGGCTTTTTGGCCCTCTTTTGGACCGCTGGAGCGCCGATTCGATTCTTCGGCAGAAGTTCTGTAAAGTTGTCTTGCCCGCGGGTGCTGGAAGCGAAACGAACTGGAGACAGTCGTTCGGGACTGGAAACCGCGAGTGATCTTCTTTTGAAGTTCGGCAGATTACCCGAGCGGCCAAAGGGGGCTGACTGTAAATCAGCTGGCAACGCCTACGGGGGTTCGAATCCCTCATCTGCCACCCTTGGAAAAGCCTCCGGAACCGTTTGGTTCCGGAGGCTTTTTCTTTGCCCGCGGTGTGCGGGCCTCAACGAATTACTTCCCCCTGCGATGCCCCGGCGAAAGCCCGTGGCTCAGTCGCCGCTCAGTCGCTGGGTTGATTTGGAATGGTTACTATCGTCCCGGCGGGCGGAATCCATTCACCGCCGGTCAGCAGATTCAGGTTGGCCATCCGCAGTGCATACAGCGGGACACCGTAGCGGCTCGCGATGCCGGCGGGGGTGTCCCCGGCGCCCGTCCTGTAGAGGAGCCTGCCCTGCTGGTCCTGCCCCGTCACGCTGCCGCCAGCCCCGGGCTGCGGCACGGCCACCCCCCGGAGGTCGATGACCTGCCCGGCGGCGACGGTCACACCCTCATTGAAGCTCCTGAGGATCTCGGGAGTCATCCGGAAGTGGGCGGCGATGCCCTCCCAAGTGTCGCCGTCGACAGCCGTGTAGTGCATTGGCCGCAGGAACCCGTTCATTTCGGTCGCCCCCAGCAGGCCCGCGTCCTCTTCCGGCGTTGCAGGGGCTACGGCGGCAGGCCGCACCGCCGGAATACCGACGGGGGCGTCCGCGCCCGAATCGCAGGCAATCAACACAATGGCGAGGGTCGCGGCGAGAACTGCGGAAAGAAGAACTGAGGCGGCCGGCCGGACGCACTTGATACCGGAGCCGTGACTCACGTTGGTGTCCTGTCGCTCGGGGCCTCCCCCCGAGGCCCGCTGCCGCCGATTATTCCATACGTTTGATGAAAGCTCATATCCGGCGGCACCGGCTCCGCGGCTTCGGTATAGTGCCGGTCATGAACGAAAAGGCGACCCTGCACACCTACCTGCGCACGCGGCGGGCCAGTCTGCTGGCGAAGCTCGAAGGGCTCAGCGAGTACGACGCACGCCGGCCGCTCACACCCACCGGAACCAACCTGCTGGGCTTGGTCAAGCATGTGGCCAGCATTGAACTTGGCTACTTTGGCGAGGTCTTCGGCCGGCCCAGCGAGCTGGAACTGCCGTGGCTGGCCGACGACGCGGAACCGGACGCCGACCTGTGGGCTGCCCCGGGGGAGACGCGGGAGCAGATCGCGGAGCTGCACCGGGTGTCGGCCGTCCACAGTGACGCCACCATCGATGAACTGGCGCTGGACGCGCCCGGCATCGTGCCCTGGTGGCCCGAGGAGCGGCGGCACGTGACCCTGCATCAGATCCTTGTGCATATGTGTGTGGAAACGGCCCACCACCTCGGCCACGCGGACATCCTGCGCGAGCTCATCGATGGCCGGGCAGGGCAACGGCCCGGGGACCCCAACCTTTCGGCGCGCACACCGGAGGAGTGGGCGGCCCACCGGGACCGCATCGAAGCGGCCGCCGTCGCAGCCGAAGCGGGGACTCCCGGCCGATAACAGCGGCGGACAGCTGACCGTTACCCGCCGATAACCGCGGGGAGGGCGGACCACTGGCCGATAACAGCGGCGGACGGCTAACCGTCGCCCGCCGCCGGACCGCGCTGCTGTTCCGCCAGGAGCTGCTCCGTGGCGGGATCCGGCAGGCCATCGAAGTAGCGGTCCAGGACATCGCCGAACACGGACTCGCCGGGGGCCGCCCGCCGGAACAGCGTCATGGACGAGTGCAGCTTC
>JBKPJW010000282.1:0-3021 GCA_046730875.1 Actinomycetota bacterium
AAGTACAGGGGTGCTCCGACTTTCATGGTGAAGTGCTGCGGCTTGACCGACTTGCTGTCCGCGGGCTGGAGGTGCTCGGTGCCGATGAGTCCGACCGGGATTACCGGGGCGCCCGTGGTCAGCGCAAGCCAGCCGACGCCGGTCCGGCCGCGGTACAGGATGCCGTCGCGGGAACGCGTGCCGTCCGGGTAGATCCCGATGCCCTTGCCGGCCTCGAGGATGTCCAGCAGCGTCTTCAGCGCCTGGACGCTCGCCGCCTGCTCGCCGCGCTCCACGGGAATGGAGCCCACAGCCTCGAAGAAGGACTTCATGACCTTGCCCTTGACGCCGCCGGTGGTGAAATATTCGGCTTTCGCGAAGAATGCCACGGGCCGGGGCATGAGGGCCTGGACGATCACGCTGTCCAGGAAGGAGAGATGGTTCGGGGCCACGATGAACGGTCCGACCGTGGGCACGTTTTCCAGGCCAATGACCGTTGGGCGGCACGTGGTGGATATGAGCCCGCGCGTGCTCCAGCGGATTGCGTCAAACATTGCCATCGGTGTTCACCTCGTTCAGGGCTGTGGTCCCCGGGCGCTCGGAGAGTCTGTTGATCATCGCGTGCAGCGCCGTGGTGTCGTGCACGATCTCGACGGCGCCCGCCTCGTGCAGTTCGCCGTCGGGCGCAAAACCCCAGCCTACGCCGATGCAGTCCAGTCCGTTCGCAGCCGCCCCGACCACGTCCTGGGCCCGGTCGCCGACCATCACGGCCCGGCCGGCCGACGGGACCGCTTCCGCCAGATCCGAGAGTGCGGCCGCTACGATGCCGGCCTTGCCCTCGGGGACGGAGCCTGTTCCCGGGCCTGCAGCGGCTTCGTCGGCGGCAGAGCCGCGGATGGTGTGGAAGAGTCCGTCGATGCCGTGGTGCGCCAGCACGGTGCGGGCCAGCCCTTCGGGCTTCTGGGTGGCGACGGCGATCGGCCGGCCCGCGGCAACGAAGTCCTCCAGGAGCCCCCGGATTCCCGGGTACAGCCGGGATTGCGCGATGCCGGTGGACACGTAGTGCGCGCGATAGATGCGGATGGCATCCTCCAGCAGTGCAGCCGGAACGCCGGCGATTTCTGTGAGGGAGTGGCTCAGCTTGGGGCCGATCATGGCGTCCATCCGGGACTTGCCCGGAACTGGCAGGCCCAGCTCAATGAGGGCCGCGGCGATTCCGTCCGTGATGCCCCCGGCCGGATCGACAATAGTGCCGTCAAGGTCGAAGATTACGGGCACTGTTGTATGCGTCACCGGCTTAGTTTCTCACGAGTGCGCGGCTGCCAGAAATTCGCATACTCCTTCAGGAATACATCGACCGTATACATCCGCCGAATGCATCGGCCGACGTCGTTGCCGGACAAGCCGGGGTGCGTGCGCCCGGATTGCCGCCCGCACGCTCCCCCGGCGGTCCGCGCTCAGGCCAGCAGTTCCGCCAGGAATGCGGCCGTGTAGCTTTCGCTCGACTTCGCGACCTGCTCCGGCGTGCCGGTGGCGACTACCCGGCCGCCGCCGGATCCGCCGTCAGGACCAAGGTCCACAATCCAGTCCGCACTCTTGATGACATCGAGGTTGTGCTCGATGGTGATCACGGTGTTGCCCTTCTCCACGAGTCCCTGGAGCACCATGAGCAGCTTGCGGATGTCCTCGAAGTGCAGGCCGGTGGTGGGCTCGTCCAGGACGTAGACGCTGCGGCCGTTGGACCGCTTCTGCAGCTCGGCCGCGAGCTTCACGCGCTGGGCCTCGCCGCCGGAAAGCGTGGTGGCGGGCTGGCCCAGCCGGACATAGCCCAGACCGACGTCGACGAGCGTGTTGAGGTGCCGGGCGATCGGTGAGAAGGCCGCAAAGAACTCGGCCCCTTCCTCGATGGGCATGTTCAGCACGTCCGCGATGGTCTTGCCCTTGTAGTGGACCTCCAGGGTTTCCCGGTTGTATCGTGCGCCGTGGCAGACCTCGCACGGGACGTAGACGTCCGGCAGGAAGTTCATCTCAATCTTCAGGGTGCCGTCGCCGGAGCAGGCCTCGCAGCGGCCGCCCTTGACGTTGAAGGAGAACCGGCCCGGCATGTAGCCCCGGACTTTGGCCTCGGTGGTCTCGGCAAAGAGCTTCCGGATGTGGTCGAACACGCCGGTGTAGGTGGCCGGGTTGGAGCGCGGGGTGCGTCCGATCGGGCTCTGGTCGACGTGCACCACCTTGTCCAGGTGCTCGAGGCCCTGGACGGACTTGTGCCGGCCGGCTACCTGCTTGGCGCCGTTGAGCTTGGTGGCGAGGACCTTGTAGAGGATCTCATTGACCAGGGTGGACTTGCCGGAACCGCTGACGCCCGTGACGGCGGTGAATAGCCCCAGCGGGAAACTGGCGTCAACGTTCAGGAGGTTGTTCTCCTTGGCGCCGACCACCTTGAGCTCGCGCTTCTTGTCGTACTTGCGCCGCTTCTTGGGGATCTCGATTTTTTTCCGGCCCGCGAGGTAGTCACCTGTGAGCGAGTCCGTGTTTTCCAGCAGCGCCTGGTACGACCCGGAGTGGACCACCATGCCGCCGTGCTCGCCGGCGCCCGGTCCGATGTCCACCACCCAGTCGGCTTCCTGGATAGTGTCCTCGTCATGCTCCACCACGATCAGGGTGTTGCCGAGGTCCCGGAGCCGGGTGAGCGTTTCGATCAGGCGTCGGTTGTCCCGCTGGTGCAGGCCGATGGAGGGTTCGTCCAGGACATACAGCACCCCCACAAGACCGGAACCGATCTGGGTGGCCAGCCGGATACGCTGGGCTTCACCGCCGGACAGAGTCCCGGAGGGCCGTTCCAGGTTCAGGTACTCGAGACCGACGTCGAGCAGGAAGGTCAACCGGGCCTGGATCTCCTTGAGCACCTGGTGTGCGATCTGGGCTTCGCGGCCGGTGAGTACGAGGTTGTCGAGGAAATGCGCGCATTCGCGCATGGGCAGCGCGGCGACCTCGGCGATTGACTTGCCGTTGATCAGGACCGACAGCGACGCCGGGTTCAGC
>JBKPJW010000283.1:0-2680 GCA_046730875.1 Actinomycetota bacterium
CATCAGTACCCGCGATAGCGGTTCTGATAGCTATTACCGTCGCACCAGGCAATAACGCTTCCGGCCCCTTGGGAAGTCCAGCCAGCTATCCCCTGTTCGGGGAACGGACCCACAGGCGGAGATTTCTTCAAGCCGCGGACAACTACTGGGAGCTTTGGACCTGACCACTGCGGCGTCTGGCGCCCCGGACCGGACCGACAGTCGCGACGGATTCGCCTTCACCTCACTACAATCCCTCACCGAATTCGTCTCCCGCCATGCGCCGGCAGCCGACCGGACCGCACCGGCCTAGCCGCGGACGATCAGCACGTCCAGGGTCCGGGGGCCGTGAACGCCTTCGACGCGTTCGAGCTCGATGTCGCTGGTGGCGCTGGGGCCGCTGATCCAGGTCTGCGGGCGGGTGGCGTCGAGCCGGCGGAGCGCCTCGGGCAGGATGGCCGTGATGTCCCCGGCCCGGACGAGGCAGATATGCCGGTCCGGGACGAGGCTGATGACCCGGCGGCCCTGGTCCGGGCCGGCGTCGAGGATGATGGTGCCGGTTTCGGCGACCGCGACGGCGCTGCCGGTGACGACGGCGTCCACCCCGTCCAGCTCCTCGACACTGAGCCGGCGCCCGGGCGCGTCCACCACTCGGCGGGAGCCGGCGTCGCGGGCGTCCGCCTCCGCGAACAGCTCCTGGTCGAGGCCGTGCGGGACGGCGTAGCGGCCGGTGCCCTCGAGCAGCGCGGCGAGCCGCTGCGGCACCGCCGCCGCCTCCTCGACGCAGACGTTCGCCTTGTAGTCCAGGAGACGGTCAGTCAGCAGCTCGATGAGCTCCTCCTCGCCCAAGGTGGAGGTGCGCCGGTAGTCGCGGGGCACCTCCGGGACCGCCGGGGCGTCCCGGAGAGCCGAGCGGATCCGGTCAAGTATTTCTGCGCGCGCGTTCACGGGTTCTCCTCTGTAACGGCGGACCCTTTGCCAGCGGTGCCAGCGCCGGCGTCACCGGTCCCGCCGGAGCCGGTGCCGGGGCGGGCCTCCGCGGCCAGCGGGGCAGCGGTGGCCTCGTGCTCTTTGTCCCACCACTGCCGGAACGACTGCGACGGCGGTGCCGGGATGTCCCGGCTCTGGGTCCAGCCGGCGGCAATGCCGGGCAGTTTGGTGATTTTACGGTCCGGTCCGGCGGCGAGCCGGCCCAGGGGCAGCGCCTTCTCGACGAGGCCGAGGTTCTTTCCGGAGGACAGCGCCCAGGAGGCCGCCTTCATGCCCAGATCCATCTGGCTCGGCAAGCGGTCCTTCCCGCGCTTCCCGCGCTTCCCGCGCTTTCCGCGTTTGCTGTCCACGTCCTCACCGCGCAGATGCACCAGGATGTCCGGGATGTTGATCTTCACCGGGCAGGCGTCGTAGCAGGCGCCGCACAGGGACGACGCGTAGGGCAGGGAATTGTTCTCCTCCGCCGTGATCCCGGTCAGCAGCGGGGACAGGATCGCGCCGATCGGTCCCGGGTAGGTGGATCCGTAGGCGTGCCCGCCGGTGCGTTCATAGACGGGGCAGACGTTCATGCAGGCGCTGCAGCGGATGCAGTGCAGGGCGGAGCGGCCCATTTCGTCGGCCAGGGCGGCGCTGCGCCCGTTGTCCAGCAGGACGAGGTGGACGTTCTGCGGCCCGTCGTCGGGCGTGACACCGGTCCACAGCGAGGTGTACGGGTTCATCCGCTCCCCGGTGGAGGACCGCGGGAGCAGCTGCATGAACACCTCGAGGTCCTCCCACGCCGGCAGCAGCTTCTCCACGCCCATGACGGTGATGAGGGTTTCCGGGAGCGTCAGGCACATGCGCCCGTTGCCTTCGGATTCGACGACGGCGAGCGTCCCGGAGTCCGCCAGGGCGAAGTTCGCGCCGGACACGGCCACCTTGGCGCTGAGGAACTTGCGGCGCAGGTGGGCCCGGGCGGCCGCGGCCAGGCGGGCTGGCTCGTCGGTCAGCTCCGGATCCACGCCCTCCATTTCGCGCAGGAAGATGTCCCGGACCTGGCTGCGGTTCTTGTGGATGGCCGGTACCAGGATGTGGCTGGGCTTGTCGTGGTCCAGCTGGACGATCAGCTCGGCCAGGTCGGTCTCGAACGCCGCGATCCCCTGTTCCTCGAGGTACTCATTGAGGCCGATTTCCTGGGTGGCCATGGACTTGACCTTGACCACCTCGTCGGCGCCCTCGTCCCGGATGAGGGCGGCAACAATCCGGTTGGCTTCGCCGGCGTCACGGGCCCAGTGGATGGTTCCGCCGCGGGCGGTGAAGTTCGCCTCGAACTGCTCCAGCAGCTCCGGCAGCCGGGCCATGACGGATTCCTTGATCGCCCGGCCGGCCTCGCGCAGCTCTTCCCAGTCGGGGAGTTCGGACACGACAGCCAGCCGCTTGTCCCGGATGGTCCGGGTGGCGTGGCCGAGGTTGGCCCGCAGCTGGGCGTTGCCGAGTTCGCGGCGCGCCGCCTTCGGGAAGGGCTCGTGTTCGTGCAGGTTGCCGATGCCGAAGACCGGCAGTGACGGCATCCCCAGGAATGTGCCGCTCATCGCGCGGTCCTTCCGGTGGTGAGGTGGACGTCGCCGGTGACGGCGGCGGGATTCTCGAGAGTGCTGGCCAGGATCTCGGCGAAGTGCATCGTGGTGACACCGCTGCCCTGCCGGGACAGGCCGCCGCCGATGTGCAGGAG
>JBKPJW010000284.1:0-2330 GCA_046730875.1 Actinomycetota bacterium
CCCCAACCCCGCAGCCCCCAGACCCGCAGGCCTCCAGAGGCCCGCGGGCACTCCTGCCCTAGACAGTCATTTCGCTGTCGGCAAACATGGAGCCAGTGGCCCCCATTACAAAGTTGAGCGATATAGACTCAACTTTGACCCCAGGAACCATTCCGGAAGGAGCCCTCTTTGGACGCCAAATTCACCACCAAGAGCCAGGAGGCTCTCGCCTCGGCAGCCATGAACGCCTCGACTGCGGGCAACCCGCAGCTCGAACCCGCCCACCTGCTCAAGGCGCTCATGGATCAGCGGGAGGGTGTCGCCGTCGCGCTCCTTCGGGCTACCGGCGCCGACCCGGATGTCGTCAGCGTCCAGGCGAGCACCGCCATCAAGGCCCTCCCGTCCACGTCGGGGAGCAGCGTGCAGCAGGCGCAGCTGTCCCGGGCGGGGTTGCAGGCGATCAAGAATGCCCAGAGCGAGGCCGAGCGCCTCGGGGACAGCTTCGTTTCCACCGAACACCTGCTGCTGGGCCTGGCTGCCGGGAGCGACGGCGTCGGGAAGCTCCTGAGCGAAGCCGGCGCCTCCCATGAAGCACTCCTGGCGGCGCTACCCGGCGTACGCGGCGACCGCAAAGTGGACAACGCCGACCCCGAAAACTCCTTCCAGGCGCTGGAGAAGTACGGCACGGACCTCACCGCGGTGGCCCGCTCGGGCAAGCTGGACCCGGTGATCGGCCGCGACGCCGAGATCCGCCGCATCATCCAGGTGCTGAGCCGCCGGACCAAAAACAACCCTGTCATCATCGGCGAGCCCGGCGTCGGCAAGACTGCCGTCGTCGAAGGCCTGGCCCAGCGGATTGTTGCCGGCGACGTGCCCGAAAGCCTGCGGGGCAAGACCCTGATCGCCCTGGACCTCGCGTCCATGGTGGCCGGCGCCAAGTACCGCGGCGAATTCGAGGAACGGCTCAAGGCTGTCCTGGAGGAAATCAAGGGCTCCGAGGGGCAGATCGTCACGTTTATCGACGAGCTGCACACGGTTGTGGGCGCCGGCGCCACCGGGGACAGCTCGATGGATGCCGGCAACATGCTCAAGCCGATGCTGGCCCGCGGCGAGCTCCGCCTGATCGGCGCGACCACGCTGGATGAGTACCGCGAGAACATCGAAAAGGACCCGGCCCTGGAACGCCGCTTCCAGCAGGTCTACGTGGGCGAGCCCAGCGTGGAGGACACCATAGGCATCCTGCGCGGCCTCAAGGAACGCTACGAGGCCCACCACAAGGTGTCCATCGCCGACTCCGCCCTCGTGGCCGCCGCTACCCTCTCCAACCGGTACATCTCCGGCCGGCAGCTGCCGGACAAGGCGATTGACCTCGTGGACGAGGCCGCGTCCCGGCTGCGCATGGAAATTGATTCCGCCCCGGAGGAGATCGACCAGCTGCGCCGTCAGGTGGATCGGCTCACCATGGAGGAACTGGCCCTGGCAGGCGAGACGGACCCCGCCTCCCTCGAGCGCCTGGCGGCCCTGCGCGCGGACATGGCGGACAAGAAGGAGGAGCTCGCGGCCCTGAATGCCCGCTGGGAGGCCGAGAAAGCGGGCCTGAACCGGGTGGGCGACCTGCGGGCCAAGCTCGATGAGCTCCGCTCCGCGGCCGACAAAGCCCAGCGCGAAGGCGACCTCGAGACGGCGTCGAGGATCCTCTACGGCGAGATCCCCGCCCTGGAACGGGAGCTGAACGCCGCCGCCGAAGCCGAGGCCGCCGTGCCCGACAAATCAGCGCAGATGGTGGCCGATGAGGTCACCGCCGATGACATCGCCGAGGTGATTTCGGCCTGGACCGGCATCCCCGCGGGGCGCATGCTGCAGGGCGAGAGCCAGAAGCTGCTGAACATGGAACACGTCCTGGGGGAGCGGCTGATCGGGCAGAAGAAGGCCGTCGCCGCGGTCTCCGACGCCGTCCGCCGCGCCCGCGCCGGAATCAGCGATCCCAACCGGCCCACCGGCTCGTTCCTGTTCCTCGGCCCCACCGGCGTCGGCAAAACCGAGCTCGCCAAGTCGCTCGCGGACTTCCTCTTCGACGACGAGCGCGCGATGGTGCGGATCGACATGTCCGAATACTCGGAGAAGCACTCGGTTGCCCGGCTTGTCGGTGCGCCTCCCGGGTATGTCGGCTACGAGGAGGGCGGCCAGCTGACCGAGGCCGTCCGGCGGCGCCCGTACTCGGTGCTGCTGCTCGATGAGGTGGAAAAGGCCCACCCGGAGGTCTTCGACATCCTCCTGCAGGTGCTCGACGACGGCCGTCTCACCGACGGTCAGGGCCGCACGGTCGACTTCCGCAATGTACTCCTGGTGCT
>JBKPJW010000285.1:0-1456 GCA_046730875.1 Actinomycetota bacterium
GGGAGAGCAGGTAGGCGCAGATGATGGCTCCGATCACCGGGACCACCAGGTAGGACACGGGATTCAGCTGCTCCCCGGCCGCTGATTGGGTATGCCGTCTGGCCCAGGAGCTGCAGCACTTATATCGCCCGGCACCTCAAAACGCCAAGGCGCGCCCGCCGAAGCAGGGCGCGCCTTCCGCGTGCAGCGAACCCACGAATTGGTGGGCAGCACCTGATTTCAGTCGACAAGCACCGGGTGCTTATCGCGGTCCTCAGATTCAATGCGGCCCGGAACATTCCCCGAACGGTGGTGAAGCCAGTTGGCCACCGCCAGAAGCGCCACGAGCGCGAAAGTGCTCAGGAGCTGCGGACGGGAATCCTCGCCCATGAAGCCCACCGTAAAGATCGCCGCGAGGATGAGCAGGCCAAAGCACGTGAGCCACGGGAAGCCGGGCATCCGCAGGGGAAGCTCCGTTCCGTCGCGGTCGGCGCGGAGGCGCAGTGCGAGCTGGGCGAGGAGCGCGGACGTCCACACCAGCAGGCACGTCGAACCCACGATGTTGAGCAGGACGGGAAGCACCTTCTCCGGGAAGGCCAACTCCAGCACAACCGTTACAACGCCGAAAGCGACGCTGGCCAGGACTGCGACAACCGGGACACGCGCCTTGGACACCGAGGCTAGCAGGCGTGGCGCTTCACCCCGCTCCGCGAGGGAGTAGGCCATCCGTGACGCACCGTAGAGGTTGGCGTTGAGGGCGGAGAGCAGCGCTGCGACGGCCACCAGGGTGATGGCGGTGGCTGCGCCGGGCATGCCGGCGGCCTCCAACACGGCGGCGAACGGGCTCTTCAGCCCCGCCGACCCCACGGGAACCACCGCTGCGATGACGAAGATGGCGCCGATGTAGAAGACCAGGATGCGCCACAGCACCGTGCGGACCGCTTTCTTAACGCTGCGGGCAGGCTCGGCGGTCTCAGCTGCCGCCACGGAGACGATCTCGGTGCCGCCGAACGCAAATGCCACCACGAAGAGTGCTGTGGCGATCCCGGCGAAACCGTCGGGCGCGAATCCGTCGCCGGTGAAGTTGGCCAGGCCCGGCGACTGCACGCCCGGCAGCCAGCCGAAGAGCAGCGCAGCGCCCACCAGGAGGAACCCGACGATTGCTGCCACCTTGAGCAGGGCGAACCAGAACTCGAACTCGCCGAAGTTCTTCACGCTGGTGAGGTTCACAGCGGTAAGCACCACAATGAACACGAAGGCCATCAGCCACACCGGGAGGGCCGGGAAGATGGTGGCCAGCAGTCCTGCCGCACCGAGCGCTTCGGCCGCGATGACCACCACGAGCTGCAGCCACCAGAGCCAGCCCACCGTGGCACCGGCCACCGGCCCGTAGGCCTTGGCCGTGTAGACGGAGAAGGCGCCGCTGTCCGGGTTGGCGGCGGCCATCTCGCCGAGGGCCCACATCACCAGGATGATG
>JBKPJW010000286.1:0-1129 GCA_046730875.1 Actinomycetota bacterium
GGAAGCGGAAGCAGCAGGGCTGGCGCATCCGGTTGCGAGTGACGCGACTTTACGAATCTGTTCCCAGACGACGGGCAGTGCGGGCACGTTGGCGTGATGTACGTAGTCTACGCAATCTCTTGACCAGCATGGGATCGTGCGCCAGCGCCTCCTCGGAATCGATGAGGGCGTTGAGGATCTGGTAGTAGTGCGTGGCGGAAAGATCGAACAGTTCGCGGATGGCCTGTTCCTTAGCCCCCGCGTACTTCCACCACTGCCGCTCCAGGGCCAGCATCTGCTGGTCGCGGGCGCTCAGCAGCGATTCTGCGGATACCCCGTCCGGGCCGACGCCGGCATCGAAGACTCGGGTGATATCCCCCGCGAGTACGTGCTCTTGCGCTGCTTCGGCCACGACACACTCCCTGCTGGATCCGGAAAAAAAGACAGTCCCATGCTACGGCCGAATGACAGGCTTGTCATTCGGCCGGGTGCGGAAGCGGGCGGCGGCTGGGGAAGAATAGGTTCTGTGTTTGATTCCGATGCCCTGTTCGAGTTGGACCCCGCAGCAGCCGACGGTCCCAGCTTCGCGGACCTGGCGAGCCAGCCGCTGAGCGAACTGGTGGCGCCGGACTGGGCGGAGGCGCTGGCGCCAGTGGAGGCTCAGGTGCGGGCGGCCCTCGCCTTCCTCGCCAGTGAGGAAGCCGCCGGGCACGCGGTGTTGCCGTCGCCGCCAAATCTGCTGCGGGCCTTCCGGCAGCCGTTGGCTGGCGTCCGCGTGCTCGTGGTGGGCCAGGACCCCTATCCGACGCCGGGGCACGCCGTGGGGCTGTCCTTTGCCGTGGACGGCGCTACCCGTCCGATCCCCCGCAGCCTGGCGAACATCTACAAGGAACTCCAGGCGGACCTCGGCTTCCCGCCGCGTGTCCACGGTGACCTGAGCCGCTGGGCGGAGCAGGGCGTGCTGCTGCTCAACAGGGTACTCAGCGTGCGGGCCGGCGCGGCGGGCTCGCATCGGAACAAGGGGTGGGAGGCGGTCACGGCGACGGCCATCCGGGCGGTCACGGACCGCGCGTCGGCCGACGGCGCGGGCCGTGCACCGCTGGTGGTGGTCCTGTGGGGGAAGGACGCCGAGTCCGTGAGGCCGCTGCTG
>JBKPJW010000287.1:0-1098 GCA_046730875.1 Actinomycetota bacterium
GGGCGGCGGCCAGGGCGGTGAGCGCCGGTTCGATATCCAGGGGGCCGATGTGCTGGCGTCCGATGTTCATGTGCCGTCCTGCCTTAGAAGTAGTGGGGGAAGCGGGACCAGTCCGGGTCGCGTTTCTCCAGGAAGGCTTCCTTGCCTTCCACGGCCTCGTCCGTCATGTAGGCCAGCCGGGTGGCTTCGCCGGCGAAGACCTGCTGGCCGGCCAGGCCGTCGTCGGCCAGGTTGAACGCGAACTTGAGCATCCGGATGGCCTGCGGGGACTGCCGGGCGATGTCGGCGGCGTACTCCAGGGCGACTTCCTCGAGGCGTTCGTGGTCCACGGCCTCGTTCACTGCGCCCAGCCGGACCATGTCCTCGGCGGAATATTCGCGCGCCAGGAAGAAGATCTCCCGGGCGGCCTTCTGGCCGATCTGCCGGGCCAGTAGGGCCGAGCCGTAGCCGGCGTCGAAGCTTCCGACGGTGGCGTCGGTCTGCTTGAACTTTCCGTGCTCGCGGGAGGCTATCGTGAGGTCCGAGACCACATGCAGGGAGTGCCCGCCGCCGGCGGCCCAGCCGTTGACGACGGCGATGACCACCTTGGGCATGGTGCGCATGAGCCGCTGGACTTCCAGGATGTGCAGCCGGCCGGCGCGGGCCGGGTCGATGGTTTCGGTCGTCTCGCCATTGGCGTACCGGTAGCCGTCCCGGCCGCGGATCCGCTGGTCCCCGCCGGAGCAGAACGAGTGGCCGCCGTCCTTGGGCGACGGGCCGTTTCCGGTGAGCAGCACGGTGGCCACGTCCGGGGTCATCCGGGCATGGTCCATGGCACGGTACAGCTCGTCCACGGTGCCGGGGCGGAAGGCGTTGCGCACCTCGGGCCGGTCAAAGGCGATGCGCACGGTCGGCAGGTCCCGGACCACGCTGCCGTCCTCGGAGCGCTCCACCTGCCGGTGGTAAGTCATGTCCTGAAAGTCGTCGAAACCGGACACGGTGCGCCACCGCGTGGGGTCAAAGACGTCGGATACCTTGGCGGGGATTTCGTTACTCACAGTCCGAGTCTAGTAATCGGCTCAGCTGATGCAGAACTCGTTGCCTTCCGGGTCCGCCATG
>JBKPJW010000288.1:0-7035 GCA_046730875.1 Actinomycetota bacterium
CTGCTGCAGCACGGACAAGATGATGCCGATCCAGACCACCGGCTGCAGGCCCAGGGCCTTGCCGCGCAGGGAACCTTTCTGGCCGGCCTGCTTGTCCTCGTCGATGGCGTTCTTGATATCGCGCAGGTGCCGGTCCGAGTCCTCGTCCGGGGCGATGGTCTTGAAGACCTTCAGGGCCTCCTCGTCCTTGCCCTGGAAGACCAGGAAGCGCGGGGATTCCGGCAGTGTGAAGGCGATCCAGCCGTAGACCACGGCAGGGAGAGCCGCGGCCATGAACATCCACCGCCACGCCTCCAGGCCGAACCAGAGGGCCTGGTCCGCTCCGCCGGCCGACGTCGCGAAGACGGCGTCGGAGAGCAGGGCCGCAAAGATGCCGGTGGTGATGGCGAGCTGCTGGAGCGAGGCAAGACGGCCGCGGACGTGGCGGGGGGAGATCTCGGAGATGTAGGCCGGCGCGATCACCGAGGCAAGGCCGATGCCGAGCCCGCCCACCAGGCGCCAGAAGATCAGGTCCCAGACGCCGAACGCAAACCCGGTGCCGATGGCGCTGACCAGGAACAGCAGGGCGCCCAGCTTCATGGCCGGGATCCGCCCGTAGCGGTCGGCCACCTTGCCCGCGAGGTACGCTCCCGCCGCGCAGCCAAGCAGGGCCACGGCGACGGCGAAGCCGGTCACCGCCTCGCTGAGGGCGAACTCGTCCTTGATCGCGTCGACGGCGCCGTTGACCACCGAGGAGTCGAAGCCGAAGAGGAAGCCGCCGACGGCGCCCGCCACGGCCAGCCAAATGACCCGTTTGGGGATCTTGGCGGCGGTCTGGTCCTGGGTGATGGTCATGCGGCTCCCTCGGCAGTTCGCGGTACACGGCCTTCGCCGCGACTACACAGTCTTACACCCGGCCCGGCGTGCCGCCTGTCACAGCCATCGGATAGTGAGATGAAACACGCATTTTGTGTCTGCAGCAGACGACAGCGGCAGGCAGTCCAAAAGACTGCCTGCCGCTGTGTGGACCAGCCGGTGTTCCCGGGCTAGTGGGCGGCGGCCGCGACTGCCGCTGCCCCCTCCGCCGGGGCGGCTGCCTTCGGGTCCGTGAGCTTCTTGTTCGGCAAGGCGAACGTGATCAAAAAGGCGATGCCGGTGAGAGCGGCGGCCGTGAGCATGACGGCGTCGATCGACTGTGCGAAGCCCTCGGTGATGGGGCGGGTCAGCGTGGCGTTGGCGGTGTGCAGCCAGCTGGTGTCGTTCAGTGAGTCGTTGCTGGCACCGTTTTTGAAGAACTCGTAGAGCTTGGCGTTGGCGGGGTCGGCAGCCACGGCCGGATCGTTGAGCACCTTGAGGTAGTCCGCATTCTGTGCCGCGTCCTTCATGCCGGTGGCGATCTTGTCCGCGGCGAGGCTGAAGAGCATGGAGATGAACACGGCTGTTCCCACCGCCCCGCCCATCGAGCGGAAGAACGCGGCGGCGGAGGTGCCCACCCCCATGTCCTTCGAGGGTACGGAGACCTGCATGGCCAGAGTCAGCGGCTGCATGCAGAAGCCCAGGCCCAGGCCGAAGAACACGGCGATGGCGCCCGGTACCCAGAGCGGCGTGTCGACGCCGAGGGACAGACCCATCACGACGGCGGCCGTGGTCAGGACCGCCGTGCCGAGGATCGGGAAGATCCGGTAGGTGCCCGATGCGGAGATGGTCCGGCCTGCCGTGATGGAGCCCGTGAGGATGCCTACGGTGAAGGTGATCATCATGAGGCCGGCCTCGGTGGGCGTCAGGCCCTTGACCAGCTGCAGGTACATGGGGAGCATTGCGATGGCGCCGAACATGCCGATGCCAATGATGAAGTTCAGCAGTGAGGACAGACCGAAGGTGATGTTCTGGAACAGCCGGAGCGGGATCAGCGCGTAGTCGCCTGCGCGCCTTTCGGCCAGCAGGAACCCGACGATGCCCACAATGCCCAGCCCGTAGCAAAGGTAGGAGTTGGCGGAGCTCCAGCCCCAGCTGCGGCCCTGTTCGGCGACGAGCAGGAGCGGAACGATTGCCAGGGTGATGGCGGCGGCGCCCCAGTAGTCGATCTTCTGCTTCACGTGCTTGGCCGGGAGATGCAGGTACAGGAACACGACGGCGAGTGCGGCAATGCCGATGGGCAAGTTGATGAGGAAGACCCAGCGCCAGCCGTCGATGCCGAGGATGGTCTCGGAGCCGGCGAGGGCGCCGCCGACCACAGGACCCAGGACGGAGGAGATGCCGAAGACCGACATGAAGTAGCCCTGGTACTTGGCCCGGTCCTTGAGCGCCACGATGTCGCCGATGATGGTCAGGGCGAGGGCCAGGAGACCGCCGGCGCCCATGCCCTGGATGCCGCGGGCGATGGCGAGCTCGGTCATGGAGTGGACCGAGCCGGCGTAGAGCGAGCCCGCGAGGAAGATCATGATGGCGATGAGGTACAGCGGGCGGCGTCCGAAGATGTCGCTGAGCTTGCCGTAGAGCGGCGTGCTCACTGTGGACGTGATGAGGTAGGCGGTGGTGGCCCAGGCCTGCAGGGACAGGCCGTCGAGGTCGTTTGCGATCGTGTAGATCGAGGTGGACACGATTGTCTGGTCCAGCGAGGACAGGAACATGCCGAGCATGAGTCCCACCATGACGGTGACGGTCTGACGGTGGGTCAGGACCTCTCCCGCGGCGCGCGCGGAGGTGGTTTTGGACATGACTGCTCCAGGGGGAAGTGTGGGATTAAGCGGATAGTTGCTTTCAGTAACTATGTTACTGGCTCAATTGTTCCCATTACCACCACCGGACGAAGAAAGTCCTCAGCGTTCGACCAGGATTCCGTCCGGATCACACCAGATCATCGCCCCGGGCCGGATGGTCACGCCGTCGATCTCCAGTGCGACGTCGACCGCCCCGGCGCCTTCTTTGGCGCTCTTGCGCGGGTTGCTGCCCAGCGCCTTGACCCCGAGCGGCAGCTCCGCGATGGCGAGCCGGTCCCGGATGGCGCCGTGGATAACGACGCCGGCCCAGCCGTTCGCGACGGCGCTCGCCGCGATCATGTCCCCCATCAGCGCAGTACGGAGGGAACCGGCGCCGTCGACCACCAGCACCGCGCCGTTGCCTGGTGTCGCCAGCACGGACTTGACCAGCGCGTTGTCCTCAAAGCACCGGATGGTTCGGACAGGGCCGCTGAAGTGGCTGCGGCCGCCCAAGGACTGGAACTGCACTGACACGGAGTCGAGCTCCCCGCCGCGCTCATCGTAGAGATCTGCAGTATTGACGGCGGAAGCGCTCACGGTGACTCCTAATGGGTTTGGAATAGGGGGTTGGAGGCGGTTTTCATCACCGGCACTCACGCGGATCTGCCGAGTCCCGGAAGGGACCGGGGCTACCTCTTGCTGCAGGGCTTCCACGTCTTGCCGCCGGGGGCGTAGCAGCGGGGGCCGTTGTATCCCGGGTACGGGTTGGGCGCCGGTGCAGGGGCCACATAAACCGGTGGGACGTAGGGAGCACGTGCCGGGGGAACGTATGGCGCCGGCGCGGGCGGCAGGTTGCGGATCCGCTCGGCCTCGGCAGCGGCAACTGCCGCGGCTGCGGCTTCAGCTGCCTGGAGGGCCGCTGCGGCGGCGGCGGCTTCGGCTGCGGCGGCTGCCGCTGCGTCCGCAAGTTCCGTTTTCTTGGTCCGAATCGCGGTTTGCTTGGCAGCACCGGCCCTGGCCGCCGAATCCAGCCGGCTCATCATCGCCGTCAGTTGCGCTGGCTTGTAAGCGGCCCAATGAATGCCATCCTTAGTCCTCGCCACCGCCTTAAGCGCGACGAGCGTTGCCAGAGCGGTGACAAGTCCGGCATGGCCGTTGTCTAAGTCGGGCACGGACTCGGAAAGTGGTGCGGCGGCTAGGACCTCGACAGCCTGCGCCGCCTTTTCGACCTGCTGAGCCGGCAGGCAAGCTACGGTTGAGGAGGCCAGGCCCACGCCCCGAGTGCGAGCCTCGTCAAAGGCCTCAACAACCGGCGGATAAAACCTCCTGTTGGGCTCGAACAGGACAGGGACCCCGAGTCCCAAACGGGCAATCTCGGCGTTGACCAGCTTTCCGGCCGAGTCGAAGACCCCGGCCAAGGTGCGTCCGTATTTGTCCAAGGGCTCCACATCAAGTTCGAGCCTGACCTTGGCGCCGATGGGCAGGAGTTGTTCGAGGCCTTGTGTCGCCTCAGGACCCATGCATTCGACAGGGGTGTTGGGGTCCTTGGTCTCCGGAGTGTCCACATTCAGAAGCCGGACAGTCTTTTCCTCGCCGTTTATTGAGGCTTCGAATGTGTCGCCGTCGATGACACGTACGACTGTGGCCTGGGTTGTATCGGAGTCGGCCGCTCCGCTCGGGGCAGCGTTGCCCGTTCCTGCGGGGCTCGAGTTGCAGCCGCTGAGTGCCATGACTGCTGCCATGGCGATCCCCACGGCCTTGGTTCGGGCAGGTCGGCCCGGAGTCGGTGACAACAAGATATGTTCCCCCCACGGAGTAAGTGATGATTTCTCCATAACTGGAGGTTAACGATGACCCTACTGCGCTGAAGTGCAATTAATCCGGTCCCGCGCCCCCGCAAACAGATCTGCAGGATCCCGATAGTCTGGCTCCGCACCAACACGTGTGCCTGCAGCAGTTCCAGGGGGAGCAATGAGCATGTCCGAGACCGCCGCGCCCGCGCTCGCCGAACCCGAACGCCGGGTCCGGCCCGTCTGGACCGCAGGGGTAGTGCTGGTCAACGTCGGCATCAACGCCGCGTTCTTCGGCCCGATTCAGGTGCTCCTCGGCCAGCAGGCGGCAGCCTTCAACGAAGCGGACAAGGAAGCCATCCTCGCCCTGGTGACAGGCGCGGGCGCGGCCGTCTCCCTGGTCGCCAACCCCCTCTTTGGCGCCTTCAGCGACCGCACCACCTCGCGCCGGGGCCGCCGGGTGCCGTGGGTGCTCTTCGGCGCAGTACTGGGCGCCGCGGCATTGATCGCGCTGGCGGGCGCCCCGACGGTCGCCGTCATGACGCTGCTCTGGTGCTTCGTCCAGGCCGGCTGCAACGGCGCCTATGCGGCCATTACAGCCGCCATCCCGGACCGCGTGCCCGTCCCCCAGCGCGGCACCGTGGGCGGCCTTGCCGCCATGGGCCAGACTGTTGGGATCCTGGCGGGGGCGGTGATCGCCGCCGCCGTCGCCGGAAACTTCGCCGCGGGGTACTTTGCCTGCGCGGCCGCGCTGCTCGCCGGCGTCGTGCTGTATTTCTTCAAGAACGACGACGTTCCGCTGCCCGCGCAGGCCCGTCCGCCGTTCAGCCTGGCCGGGTTTGTCCGGGGATTTTGGATTTCCCCGGCCCGCTACCCGGATTTTGCCTGGGCCTGGCTGACGCGCCTGCTGGTCAATATCGGCAACCATATGGTCACCCTCTATCTGCTGTTCTTCCTCAACGACGCCGTCCGCGTCCGCGAAACCCAGGGCATCGAGCCGGAGTTTGGCGTCCTGATCCTCACCGGCCTCTATGCCGTCATGGTGATCATTACCAGCGTGATCGGTGGCCGGCTGAGCGATCGCATGGGCCGGCGGAAGCCGCTGGTCATCATCTCATCCGCCGTGATCGCCGCGGCGTCCCTCATTCTGGCATTTGCGCCCACCTGGCCGGGTGCGCTGATCGGTGCGTCGGTGCTGGGCATCGGCTTCGGCTGCTATCTGGCGGTGGACTTCGCGCTTATCACCGAGGTGCTCCCCACAGCCCTGAACCGGGGCAAGGATCTCGGCGTCATCAACGTCGCCAACTCACTGCCGCAAGTGCTCGCCCCGCTGATCGCCTATCCCTTTGTAGCCCTCTGGGGCTATGTGGCGCTGTACGTGGCGGCCGCCGTGATAGGGATTCTCGGCGCCGTTTTCGTGGTGAAGATCAAGGGTGTGGACTGAGCTGAGCAGCTCCCGTTCAGCGGTTTCGGAAGCCCCGGCTGAACGGCCGGAGGCACGGGTGTGTGGCGTATAGTGGACGGGAATTGCCGCGGCAGCACTGGGGGCGCGTTGCCTCTAATTGCCGAGAAATACGACCCCCGGAACGCTGCTGATGCCTGATTTTTCCTCAGATCTTCCACCGATGGCTCCTCCCCCCACTCTGCCCCGGCAACGGCTCCGCTACGTGCGGATCCTGGATGTTACCGCCGGCTTTGCCCGCAAGGGCCTGGACTCCGTGGTCCTTTCCGAGGTGGCGGCCAAGGCGGATGTGCCACTGGGGACTCTGTACCGCTACTTCCCGTCGGCCACCCAGCTGGTCCTGGCGCTGTACCGCAAGCAGCTGGGCGAACTGCTCACGGGAAGCCCGACGGCGGCAGGCAAAGTTGCGGCCCAGGCCGTCACTGGAGTGGTGATGGAGATCTTCCATATGCGCCTCATGCAGCCCGCCGTGGAGCAGTGCCTCAACCGGGCGGTCTACGTCAAGGACACGGACACGACGCGGCTGCTCCGCGAGATTGATGCGACCGCCGAGAAGGCAGTGACGGCCGCCAGCGGTGACGCCGCCGTCGCCCGGGTCCTGCTGCTGACGGTGACCGGACTAGTCCAGGCTGTCCGCTGCCGCCGCCTGTCCCTCTTCGAGGCCGAAGAGGACCTCAAGAAGGCCTGCTCACTGCTTCAGGGGACTCGGCAGGCCGCGTAACCGGTCTAGACCAGTGTGTGCGAAAATCCCCCGCTAAGCGTGATACGCATCACATAAACGCATGGGGAAACGTTTCACCAACGGTGCCTGCCGCTTCTGCAGGCCGCAACTGGCAGGGAGCTTTGCTTACCATTGCTGGACCCGCACCGGCTGACAGCAGCCAACCCGGGCTCCGCTGGCGACCGCCATCTCAGGTCGCCGCCGGCGCCTCCGCCAGACCAGCTCGAGCACCCCGTGCTCAAGCTTCCACGAGCCGTGCGCCCACGGCGAGCCCCAGGAGACAACGACGTGTCCACTGAAACGATCATTCCCGCCGATTCCACTTCCCAGAGCTCTGCCGTCCTCAGCGACGAGGAAATCTTCGCATCCCACGAAGGCGGCAAG
>JBKPJW010000289.1:0-2180 GCA_046730875.1 Actinomycetota bacterium
GGCCAGTGGCAGGACGTCCGTGCCACGGATTTCCTGGCCGACGTTTCGGCGCTCGCCAAGGGCCTCATGGCCAGCGGCGTGGCTGCCGGCGACCGGGTGGGCATCATGTCCCGCACGCGGTATGAATGGGCGTTGATCGACTTTGCCATCTGGTTCGCTGGCGGCGTCTCCGTCCCGATTTATGAGACCTCCTCCCCCTCGCAGGTGGCCTGGAATCTTGGCGATTCCGGCGCCGTCGCCGCGTTCGGCGAATCGGCGCACCACGAGGACGTCATCCGGCAGGCTGCCACCTCCGAAGGGCTCACGGAGCTGCGGCATGTGTGGCAGCTCCAGGGGGACAGCCTGGACGAGGTCCGTGCGGCCGGAGCCGGCATCAGTGACGCCGAACTCGAAGCGCGGCGCAGCCAGGCCTCCCTGACTGACATCGCCACGGTCATCTACACCTCAGGAACCACCGGCCGGCCCAAGGGCTGCGAGCTGACCCACGGCAATTTCGTGGAACTGTCCGAGAACGCCCTGGGCACGTCGCTGGGCCTGGTGGTCCACGAGCAGGCCAGGACCATCATGTTCCTGCCGCTGGCCCACGTCTTCGCGCGTTTCATCTCCGTGCTGGCGGTTGCCGCCGGCGTTACCGTAGCGCACACACCTGACATCAAGAACCTGCTGCCGGATCTGCAGAGTTACAAGCCGACGTTCATCCTTGCGGTCCCGCGCGTCTTCGAAAAGGTCTACAACTCCGCTCTGACCAAGGCCGAGGACGGCGGCAAGGGCGCCATTTTCCACCGAGCCGCGGACACCGCCATCGAATACTCCCGGGCTCGGCAGGCCGGGAAGGTGGGGCTCGTCCTGAAGCTCAAGCACTCCTTGTTCGACAAGCTCGTGTACAGCAAGCTCCGGAACGCCATGGGCGGACACGTTTCCCACGCGGTGTCCGGCGGCGGCCCACTCGGTGAACGGCTGGGACACTTCTTCCAGGGCATCGGCCTGCAGATCCTGGAAGGCTACGGGCTGACCGAAACCACGGCGCCGGTCACCGTGAACACTCCTGACCTGATCAGGATCGGCACCGTGGGCGCCCCGATTCCCGGCAACTCCGTCAGGATCGCGGACGACGGCGAGATTCTCGCCAAGGGCGCGTGCGTCATGCGCGGCTACTACAAGCGCGAGGACCTGACCGCCGCGACCTTCGACGCTGACGGCTGGTTCCGCACCGGCGACATCGGCCAGCTGGATGAGCAGGGGTTCCTGACCATCACCGGGCGCAAGAAGGAAATCATTGTCACGGCGGGCGGCAAAAACGTGGTCCCGGCCCTGCTGGAGGACCAGATCCGGGCGGACGCGCTCGTCTCCCAGGTGCTGGTGGTGGGAGACAACCGTCCTTACATCGGCGCCCTGGTGACGCTTGACGAGGAAGCCCTCCCGGGCTGGCTGGGCCGCCACGGGCTCCCGGCGGAGACTTCGCTCGCCGAAGCCGCCGAGCACCCCGCCGTCAAGGCCGCCGTTCAGGAGCTCATCAACCGCGCCAACCAGTCGGTGTCCCAGGCCGAGGCGATCAAGTCCTTCCGGATCGTGCCGGCCGACTTCACCGAGGCCTCGGGCCACCTGACGCCCTCGATGAAGGTCAAGCGGGCCCAGGTGCTCAAAGACTTCGAGACCGTGATCGAGGAAATGTACGCCGCCAAGCGCCCCACCCTCGCCTGAGCCGCGTTGCATCACGCCGTATTGCACTAATCAACCGAATTGCACTAATCAACCGAATTGCGCGAACAACCGAAGGGTCCTTCCGGCTACTGCCGGAAGGACCCTTCGTCGTTATCGCGGTTGCTGCGGGCCCGCTAAGCGCTAGCGGCTCAACAGCTATTTAGCTGCTAGTCAACAACCAGCAGCAGGTCCCCGCCCTGGACCTGTTCGATCGCGCCTACGGCGAGCCGCGAGACCGTACCGGCGACCGGCGTCGTGATGGACGCCTCCATCTTCATGGCCTCGATGGTGGCGACGGTGTCGCCGGCCTTGACCGCGTCGCCGGTCTTGACGGTCAGGGTGACGGCCCCGGCGAACGGCGCTGCGACCTGGCCCGGCTGGGACGTGTCTGCGCGTTCGGCCGCCTTGACGTTGCCGACCACGGACCGGTCCCGGACCACCACCGGGCGGGACTGTCCGTTGAGCGTGCACATCACGGT
>JBKPJW010000290.1:0-7097 GCA_046730875.1 Actinomycetota bacterium
GAGCCAGTTAGGGGAGGCCCCCGCACCTCCGGCGCCATTTCCGCGGACGCTCCCGCACCTCCGGCCGTAGCCGGCAGGCCATCCAGGAGGCCCGCCGTCGGGCAGCCCCCAAGAGACCCCAGAGATCCGGGAGCGTCGGAACGGAACCGCCCAGAGGTCCAGGAGCGTCGGGACGGAACCGGCCAGAGGTGCGGGAGCGTCGGAACGGAACCCCAAGTGCGGGAGCGTCGCGCCGGACAGCAGGTGGCCCCGCGGCGGCCCCGCCCCACCAAGCCCCCGGTAAACACTGCCGAACCCGCCATTCATGAGGGGGGTCCGCTCTGGGCGCAATTTAACCGCGATCGGCCTCGATTCCGGTGAATTTCCCCAAAAAACGCCGAAAACACGCGGAATTTGCCACCTCCAAGGCGCCAAGCTGGTAAGTTTTCGAACAGTGGTTTGTGCGCATGCCGTGTGCAGGCTCCAAGAATCGTGACCGTCCAGGAGGACATAAATGGCTAAGAACCGTAGTGAACTTGTTGCAGAGGTAGCGGGCAAGGCCGGCACCAGCCAGGCAGCAGTCAACTCCGTGCTCGACGCACTGTTCGAGGTCTTCGAGACCTCTGTCGCCGCCGGCGAGAAGATCACCATCCCGGGTTGGCTCGCCGTCGAGCGCACCGACCGTGCAGCTCGCACCGGCCGCAACCCGCAGACCGGTGAGACCATCCAGATCGCCGCCGGCCACAGCGTCAAGCTGACCGCCGGCTCCAAGCTGAAGGCTGCAGTCGCCAAGAAGAAGTAGTCTTCTTCCCACGCTTGAAAGGAGCGGCAACCCTCGGGTTGCCGCTCCTTTGCTTTCCCTGACTGATCCGCCCGATTCGCTGAGCAGAGCGGCGTAGCGGACAATGGAGATGTGCCTTCCGCAGTAAATCCCACGCCCACAACAGCAGCGCCCGTCCCTCCCGGGGACGCACGCGGCCCCGGCTCCGGTGCCGGGGGGATCTCCCGGCCGTGGCTGATTGCAGGCCTTGGCGCGTTGTTCCTGGGCCTGGCGGCGGCACTCATCTTTTCCGGCGCGGCGGCCGCACGCGAAGTCTCGGATCCGGGTGCCCTGGTGCGCTGGGGACTGCCGGTAAGCAAAGCGCTCCACAACGTCGCCGTGGCCACCGTAATCGGCGGCCTCATCTTCGCCGTTGGCATCCTCCCGCGGAACAGAAACGGCTCCCGCTCGAAGGAGCAAGACGCACCCGAACATCCAGCCTTCACCAGGGCGCTTGCCATAGCGGCGGCCGCGGGCGCCGTTTGGACGCTTTCTGCGATCTCCGTCCTGGTCCTGGGCTACGCGGACATTGCGGGGCAGGGCATTTCCGGGGACCCGGAATTCACCCGCTCCCTGGTGTACTTCATGACGGACATCGAAACGGGACGCGCCTGGCTGGCCATCGTGATCATCGCCGCCGTCGTCACGACCGCGCTTTTCGGCGTACGCTCCCGCGGCGGGCTGGCGCTGACTTTGCTCCTTTCGCTGATCGGGCTGGTCCCCGCCGCCCTGATCGGACACTCATCCAGCTCCAGTGACCACGAGGGCGCCATCAACTCGCTCGGCCTGCACCTGGTGGGCGTCTCGGCCTGGGTAGGCGGCATCATCATGCTGGCACTCCTTTCGGGCGTGCTGGGAAGCGCAGGCGCCGGGGGCCGCAGTCCCGGGGCGTCCCCTGGGGCAGCTGACATCACCGAGTCGACCCTGCGCCGGTTCTCGTCCCTCGCAGGCTTTGCCTTCGCCCTGGTCTTCGCCTCCGGCGTGATCAATGCCAGCATCCGCCTCACCTCCTGGGCTGACCTCTTCGGATCGGCGTACGGGCAGCTCATCCTCGCCAAGACGGCGGCTACCCTGGTGCTGGGCGGGATCGGGCTCATGCACCGCCGCTGGGTCATCCCGCAGCTTGGCAACCGTGCCATGGCGTGGTCCGCCCGCCGCGTGCTGTGGCAGCTGGTGATCGTGGAACTGATCATCATGGGTGTGACGTCCGGGATTGCCGTGGCGCTGGGCCGCTCCGCTCCGCCTCAGCCCACCACCTTCGCGCCCGACGCGTCCCCTGCCTTCATCCTCTCCGGCTACGAGCTGCCGCCGGAACTGACACCCGAACGGTGGCTCACGGAGTGGCGGCTCGACTGGCTCTGGGTCGCCGTCGCGGTCTTCGCCCTCGGGTCCTACCTCCTCGGCGTCCGGAAGGTGCTGCAGCGCGGCGACGCCTGGTCCTTCTTCCGCACTGTCAATTGGGTGATCGGACTCGCAGTCCTCACATACGTGACCTCGGGGCCGCCGTCGGTCTACGGCCGGGTACTGTTCTCGGCCCATATGGTGGACCATATGGCCCTGACCATGGTGGCCCCCATCTTCCTGGTCCTCGGCGCCCCCGTGACCCTCGCGCTCCGGGCGCTCACTCCCCGGCGCGACAGCTCCCGCGGACCGCGCGAATGGCTGCTGATCTTCATTCACTCCAAGTTCTCGCAGCTGGTGACCCACCCGCTGTTCGCTGCCGCGAACTTCGCAGGCTCCATCGTGCTCTTCTACTACTCGGACGCCTTCGGTTACGCGATGCGCGACCATGTGGGCCACGAACTCATGAACCTGCACTTTGCCCTCACTGGCTACATCTTTGTACTCACCATGATCGGCACCGACCCGCTGCCGCGCCGCGCGCCGTACCCCATGCGGTTGCTGCTCCTGCTGGCCACCATGGGCTTCCATGCGTTCTTCGGAGTCGCCATCATGGGCGGCACCGGGCTGCTGGCCGCAGACTACTTCGGCAACCTGGGCCGGACGTGGGGCGCCTCCGCCCTGCTGGACCAGCAGATGGGCGGAGCCGTAGCGTGGGGGATCGGCGAGATACCCACCCTGCTGGTCGCAATCGGCGTTGCCATTATGTGGTCCCGCTCCGATGACCGTGAGTCCAAACGCACCGACCGGGCGGCGGACAGGAATAACGACGCCGATCTCACTGCTTACAACGATATGTTTGCCAAGCTGGCCGAGCGCGATGCCAAGCTTGCCGAACGCAATTCCAAGCTGGAAGGACGCTGATGACCGAAACCGTACGCACCCACCTCCGGGTCCGGGCCTCTGAACTGGTGGGCCGCAACTGGCTGAACACCGGCGGCAAGGCCCTGGACCTCGAAGCCCTGCGCGGCAAGATCGTCCTGCTCGACTTCTGGACGTTCTGCTGCATCAACTGCCTGCACGTCCTGGACGAACTCCGACCGCTCGAACAGCAGTACTCTGACGTCCTTGTGACTGTGGGCGTGCATTCGCCGAAGTTCGAGCACGAGGCTGATCCCGTGGCGCTGGCGGCCGCCGTCGAAAGATACGAGATCCGCCACCCGGTCCTCGACGACCCGGAGCTGGACACCTGGAAGGCCTACACGGCCCGGGCGTGGCCGACCCTGGTGGTTATCGATCCCGAGGGCTACATCGTGGCGCACCTCTCCGGCGAGGGCCACGCCGACGGCCTTGCCGTCCTCATTCCCGAGCTCATCGCCGAACATGAGGAGAAGGGCACGCTGCACCGCGGCCACGGCCCCTACGTGGCGCCGGAACCGACGTCGGGCACGCTGCGCTTCCCGGGCAAGGCCCTGTTCCTGCCCGCCGGCCGCGGCATCGGAACCTCTGCCGGCGGTTCGTGGCTGGTGACCGATACCGGCCATCACCGGCTCGTGGAACTCTCCACGGACTTTGCGACGGTGCTGGGCACGTACGGCTCCGGTGAAAAGGGCCACGCCGACGGCAACGCCGCCACCGCCCGGTTCAACGAACCGCAGGGCCTGGTGCTGCTGCCCGAGGACGTCGCTGCGGACGCCGGCTACGACGTCGTCATTGCCGACACCGTGAACCACCGGCTCCGCGGTCTGTCCCTCGCGGACGGAACCGTCCGGACCCTCGCCGGCAACGGCGTGCAGCGGTTGCTGGAAACGGGCCCGGCCCGCGTGGACGAGGAAGGCGCGGCCTACGGCTCGCGACTGGAAGCCGATCCGCTGGCCGTGTCCCTGAGTTCGCCGTGGGACGTGGTCTGGTCGACCAAACTCGACGCCGTGGTGGTGGCGATGGCTGGAGTGCACCAGATCTTCAGCTTCCAGCCGACCTCCGGCGCAGTAAAGATCATCGCCGGCAATGGCCTCGAAGGACTCTTGGACGGCCCGGCCGCCGAAGCCTGGTTTGCCCAGTCCTCCGGCCTCGCCGAGGACGCCGACGGCAACATCTGGGTAGCTGACTCCGAGACCTCCGCCCTGCGCAAGCTCGTCATTGACGACGGCGGCAGCATCACCGTTGAGTCGGCCGTGGGCAAGGGCTTGTTCGACTTCGGCTTCCGGGACGGTCCCGCGGCGGAAGCGCGGCTGCAGCACCCGCTCGGCGTGACGGTGCTTCCGGACGGCTCGGTGGCAATTGCCGACACCTACAACGGCGCAGTCCGCCGCTACGACCCCGCGACCGGCACCGTCTCCACGCTGGCACGCGGACTGTCCGAGCCATCGGACGTGATTGTGGACCACACCCAGGCCGCGGGCGCCGAGCCGTTGCTCGTGGTGGTCGAGGCCAACAAGCACCAGCTGGTGTATGTGCCCATCCCGAAGGAAGCCCAGCAGGTGGACGAGGGCGCAGCGCAGACCCACCGGCCCAAGAGCCCCGTGGCGCCCGGGCTACTGGAGCTGGCCGTCCGCTTCACGGCGCCCACCGGGCAGAAGCTGGACGACCGCTGGGGCGATCCCACCCAGTTGAAGATCTCATCCACACCGCCCGAACTGCTGGTCTCAGGCGGCGGGACGTCCGTGGGGCTGCTCCGCACCCTGGAACTGGCCTCGGATGTCCCCGAAGGTGTCCTGCACATCACCGCCCGCGCGGCGGCTTGTGACGGACCCGAAGACGCCGACGGCGAGATCCCGGACCACGCTGCCTGCCACCTGTACCAGCAGGACTGGGGCATCCCCGTGCTCCTGCAGGCCGACGGCGACACCGAACTGGTCCTGGACCTGCGCGGCATGGACTGACGGCAGCGCACGACGCTGACCAAGAGGCTGCTGCCCGTGACCCTCCGTTACGGACAGTGGCCTCTTGGCTGTCTTCGGGCACTGGCGCCCTGCGGGCACGAACCCCGTGGCTTAGTAGTTGAGCTGGGGCGTGAGCTTGACGGTGTCGCCGTCGATGTCCAGGCGGGTGGTGAAGCTGAAATTGTGGACGGCGTTGATGTCATTCACGGCGCCCGTGAACAGGTCAACTTGGCGGGCCCTGATCCGGGCCTTGCCGTCCAACGGGGCCACCACCCAGCGGCCGCCGAAAGGCTCGATGCTGACGGTGGGGTAGTCGGTGATGCTCCAGTCGATGGTCCCGTCCATCACGCGGTTGTTGGTGGCGTGGTAGAACGGGCAGTCAGGCTGCAGCTTCTGCTGTTTGTCCGCCTCTTCGGCGCAGGAATCCAGGAACTCCTTGACCTTGCCGCTCACGGCCTCCTTAAGGGCGCCCGTGGCTTCGGTCAGCAGGCTTAGCGAGGCCGGATGTGCATCCCCGCCGGCCACGGTGGCGCGGGTGGGCGGGGCGGAGAAGTACTGCCCGTTCAGGGCGGCCTCGTACTCACCCGGGTAGAAGACAGCGAAAGAGTTGCGGCCGTTGGGCATGTTCACCGGCACGCCGTTGACGGTGGCCTCGCTGGAATTGACCACGGTGACGTCCAGGACAGGCAGCGGGGCGGGCACGAAGGACCATTTGTGGAAGAACAACCACTCCGTGCCGGAGCGCTCCAGCAGGAACTCGGTCCGCAACCGGGTCCCGTCGATGGAGTAATCCATCGGCACCATGACCCGGTTCGCACCGCGCTCTTCAGCGTCGCCGAGCTGGACATCGGAGATGCGTGCTGCCGCGGTTTGCAGGGCCGTGCCGTCGAGCATTGCCGGGTTGCTCTGGGGCACGGAAGCGCGCAGCAGCCCCAGGGCCTTTTCGCCGTCGCCTTTTTGCAGGGCGCTGAGATATTCGCGGACTGGCTGTTGCGGTCCGGCGATGGAGTCGTTCACCAGGTTGATCGACACGATGGCCACGGCCACGGCAAGCATGAGTCCCAGCAGCCACCCTGCTGCGGTTTTGACCAACGCCTGACTCATTTGCACGGTTCTTACGTTACCTGCACACCACCGGAAACCCCTTGTCAAGGGCCCTGTCTGTGACGTGGAGCATCCCCGCAGGCCGCCCGGTTGGCGGGCAGGACATTCCGGTGAACGGCCAGGGCAGTCGGTTGGATGCTGCCGCGGTCATCCCTAACGGCGGCGGCGTTTCGACGAGGTGCCGAAGACGCCGCGGAGCAGCTCCCTGCCAAGTTGCGTTCCCAGCGAGCGGGCCATACTTCTGAGGCCGCCCCCGAAGGCCCCCGCAAGGTCGTCGCCGATTCCCCCGCCGCCCGTCGGCTGTGCCTGCCGCGGTGCCCGGCGCTCGGGCGCATTCCCGGATGCGGACGGCTTTCCGGGCGCCTTTCCGGGCGCCGCCGCGGGACGGCTGCTGGGACGGCCAAGGATCTCTTCCTCAATGCGCCGGGCCTCGGCGTCGATGGCGTTGGCGTCCATGTCGCCGCCCCGGACCCCGCCGTGCGCGGGTCCGGCGGCCGGCCCCGTGGTGGCGGCGCCTGTGGAATCAGCGCTTTTGGCGATGATTTTCTCGTAGGCCGAGACGTTGTCGACGGCGGTGCCGTACTTCGGCAGGAGGGCCGAGGCGGCCACGGTGCTGGAGATCAGGGCGTCGGTGCTCGGGCCCATCACGGATTCCGGGGCGCGGAGCCGCGTCAGCGCCACGGGTGTCGGCGCGCCCTTCTCGTTCAGGACCGTGATGACGGCCTCGCCGATGCCGGCGGTGGTGAGGGTCTCCGCGAGGTCGTAGTCGCTGGTCGGGAAGGTGGAAACGGTGGCCTTGAGGGCCTTGGCGTCCTCCGGAGTGTAGGCGCGCAGAGCGTGCTGGATCCGGTTTGCCAGCTGACCGAGGACGTCCGCGGGGACGTCCTGGGGGGTCTGGGTCACGAAGAAGATGCCGACGCCTTTGGAGCGGATGAGCCGGACGGTGGTGGTGAGGGCGTCAAGGAAGGCCT
>JBKPJW010000291.1:0-11869 GCA_046730875.1 Actinomycetota bacterium
AGGCTGAGCTGGACCTTGGACAGCTGCTGCGGAAGCGGGCCGCCATCATTGCCACGGCACTGCGTCCCCGTCCGGTCGAGGAAAAGACCGTGATCATGAACGCCGTCCGCGACGCCGTGTGGCCGATGCTGGCCGATGGCAGGATCAGGCCACTCGTGGCAAAGAGCTTCCCGCTGGACCAGGTTGCCGCCGCCCACACTTATTTCGATTCCGGCGAGCACGTGGGCAAGGTCCTGCTGGTCATGTAGCGGCCGCCGCTGCACTCCGCCCGTGAACCACCACGATAAACCAGCGCCATGATCCGCAGTTGCCTGAAGCCGCAGGTCGGAGATTTATTCCGTTCCGGGAATGCGTCGTTTTGCGGCAGTGCGGGATAGACGATAATCTGGGTCCATACGCGGTATACACGCGTCTTGGGGCGCGTGTATGCTGTGTGGTCCCTGACCCCGGGAGCAACATGTCCATCCGTAACAGCCTCCTCGCACTCTTGCAGGACCGGCCGCGCTACGGCTACCAGCTCAGGACCGAATTCGAGGACCGCACCGGTTCTTCCTGGCCGCTGAACATCGGACAGGTCTACACCACCCTTGACCGCCTGGAGCGCGACGGCCTGGTCCGCAACGACGGCGGCGACGGCGTCGGGCATGTCATCTACAGCATCACCGCGGCCGGCCGGGCTGAAGTCAGCGACTGGTTCGCGACTCCGGTATCCCGTGCCAATCCGCCCCGGAATGAACTCGCCATCAAGCTGGCCCTCGGCCTGACGATCCCCGGGACCGACGTCGGAGCCGTCATCCAGGCCCAGCGGGCCGTCTCCATCCGGGCCCTGCAGGACTACACCAAGTCCCGCCGCGACACGGCCGCGCTGCAGCGCGCGGCGGACACAGCCCGGCTCCTGGTGCTGGACTCCCTGATCTTCCAGACCGAAGCCGAAGTGCGCTGGCTGGACCTGTGCGAGGCCCGCCTGATGCAGTTCAGCAACCTTCAGGCGTAACCCGGGCCCGATCCGCGCGGGGGCCGGCCGTTCGCCGCGCCCGCCACACCGCTCGCCGCTTCGACTGCCCCGCCGGGCGCAGGACCGTCGCCAGAACGCGGCGGCGTTGGTAGGGTGCGTGGGGCGGTTCTGTACCGTGGACTGCCCAGTTGGGTTTCTCAAGGAGGAGACATGGGCACCATGCCAGATGGCACGCAAGGCGACAGCACGCACGGCAGCATTCACGGCACCGCACAAACCGCACAACTCGACGACGGGATCGTTCCGGACCCGTCCCTCCCGCCGACCTCGGTGGATGAGGCAGTCCGCGACTCCGCGGACCGCACCTGGACCCCCGCCAAGATCGCGCTGTGGGCGGCCATCGCGCTGCTGGGCGGCGTGGCCTGGTTCATGCTCGCGATCATCCGTGGCGAGACCGTCAACGCCATCTGGTTTGTGTTTGCGTCGGTCTGCACGTACCTGATCGGCTACCGCTTCTACTCCAAGGTCATTGAGCGCTACCTGGCGAAGCCCAACGACCGTCGCGCCACCCCGGCCGAGTACAAGGCCGATGGCAAGGACTATGTCCGCACGGACCGCAGCGTTCTGTTCGGCCACCACTTTGCCGCCATTGCCGGCGCCGGCCCGCTGGTGGGCCCGGTCATCGCGGCCCAGATGGGCTACCTGCCCGGCACTATCTGGATCATCATCGGCGTCGTCCTCGCCGGCGCCGTCCAGGACTACCTGGTCCTGTTCTTCTCCATGCGGCGCGGTGGCCGTTCCCTCGGACAGATGGCCCGCGAAGAACTCGGGGTGATCGGCGGCACCGCCGCCCTCATCGCGACCCTGCTCATCATGGTGATCATCGTCGCCATCCTCGCCCTGGTGGTCGTCAACGCCCTGGGCGAGAGCCCGTGGGGCGTCTTCTCCGTCGGCATGACCATCCCGATCGCCCTCTTCATGGGCGTGTACCTGCGCTTCATCCGGCCGGGCAAGGTCATGGAGGTCTCCATCATCGGATTCGTGCTGCTCATGGCCGCCATCATCGGCGGCGGCGCCGTGGCAGGCACCGAATGGGGTGCCGCGTTCTTCCACCTGGACAAGGTCACCATCGCCTGGGGCCTCATCATCTACGGCTTCATCGCAGCCATCCTCCCCGTCTGGCTCCTCCTGGCCCCCCGCGACTACCTCTCCACCTTCATGAAGATCGGCGTGATCGTGATGCTGGCCCTGGCTATCATTGTGGTCCGTCCCGAGATCACCGTCCCGGCCTTCAGCGAATACGCCAGCCGAGACAACGGCCCGGTCTTCTCAGGCGCGGTGTTCCCGTTCCTGTTCGTCACGATCGCCTGCGGCGCCCTGTCCGGCTTCCACGCACTGATCGCCTCCGGCACCACACCGAAACTGATCGAGAAGGAACGCCAGACGCGCCTGATCGGCTACGGCGGCATGCTCATGGAATCCTTCGTGGCAATCATGGCCCTCGTGGCCGCCATCTCCATTGACCGCGGCATCTACTTCGCCATGAATGCCCCTGTGGCGCTGACCGGCGGCACCGTCGAGACCGCAGCCGCATGGGTCAACGGCCTGGGCCTGTCCGGGGTCAACATCACAGCCGGCGATCTCGCCCAGACAGCCAAGGACGTCGGGGAGGAAAGCATTGTGTCCCGCTCGGGCGGCGCTCCCACCCTCGCCGTCGGCCTTGCCCACATCATGCAGCAGTTCATCGGCGGCACCTCGATGATGGCTTTCTGGTACCACTTCGCCATCATGTTCGAAGCCCTGTTCATCCTCACGGCCGTCGACGCCGGCACCCGGGTTGCGCGGTTCATGCTGCAGGACTCGATCGGCAACTTCCTCCCCAAGTTCAAGGAGCACTCCTGGCGGCCGGGTGCCTGGCTCTGCACGGCCATCATGGTGGCGGCCTGGGGTGCGGTGCTGCTGATGGGCGTTACCGACCCGCTGGGCGGCATCAACACCCTGTTCCCGCTGTTCGGGATCGCCAACCAGCTGTTGGCGGCCATCGCCCTCTCGGTCTGCCTCGCCATCGCCTCCAAGCGCACCGCCCTGAAGTACCTGTGGATCGTAGCGTTGCCCCTGGCGTTCGCGGCGGTCGTGACCATCACGGCGAGCTTCTACAAGATCTTCTCGCCTGTTCCGGCCGTGGGTTACTTCGCCAACAACGCAGCCTTCGCCAAGGCACTTGCGGACGGCAAGACCTCCTTCGGCACCGCCAAGACCCAGGCCGCCATGGAGGCCGTGGTCCGCAACACCATGGTTCAGGGCTGGCTGTCGATCATCTTCGTGGTGTTGAGCATCATCGTCATCATCACTGCGGTGATCGCAACCATCAAGGCCCTGCGGAACACGGCCGCGGGTCTCCCCAACGTCGAGCATGAAGACCCCGCCAAGCCTTCCCGGGTCTTCGCTCCGGCAGGGTTTGTTCCCACAGTGGCGGAGCGTGAGCTCGTGGCCGAGTGGAACAAACTCCCGGCCGGAGAGCGGCTCGAAAAGTCCGGGCACCACTGATGCGGTGCCGGCCATGAATGCCGTAATTGCCGGGTTTCGCGGATTTGCCGGGTATCTCGGCGGAGTCCTGGGCGCCGATGCCTACAGAAAGTATCTGGAGCACCATGAGGCCTCCGGCCACGCCGGCCCTCCTCTGACCGAGCGGGAGTTCTGGCGGGACCGGAACGACCGGCAGGACAGCAACCCGCAGGGGCGGTGCTGTTGAGCCGGGCTCGTTGATCCGGGTTCATTGATCCGGCTACCGCTTTTCGGGAGGACGCCGTCGTGCACAACAGTGCCCGACGGCGTCCGCGTCCCTGGTGTTACCCCTGCGGTTTCGCGGAGGGAGCAGCCGGCAGGTTTCCGGACTGACGCGTGAGAGTATGAAGCCATGAGCGATCCGAACGCCACGCAACCTGCCGAAGACGTTCCCGTCGAAGGCACCACCCTGGACGAGGCCGCACCCGCGGACGACCAACCGCGAATCCCGCAGTCCGGGCCGGCCTCTACGGAGCACCTGAAGGGCACTCAGCTGCAGGACCTGGTAGACCAGCCCGCGAAGGTCATGCGGATCGGCACGATGATCAAACAGTTACTGGACGAAGTGAAGTCCGCGCCCCTGGACGACGCGGCACGGACCCGGCTTGCCACAATCCATGAACGCTCGATCAAGGAGCTCGAGGACGGCCTCGCTCCGGAGCTTGTTGCCGAGCTTGAGCGCATCAATCTGCCCTTCTTGGATGACGCCACTCCTTCGGACGCCGAATTGCGGATTGCCCAAGCCCAGCTGGTCGGCTGGCTCGAAGGACTCTTCCACGGTATTCAGACGGCCATCGCGGCGCAGCACGCCGCCAGGGAACATGCCTTCGCGCAGATGCAGCTTCGCCAGTTGCCGCCCGGAACGGTGATTGCCCCCGGCGTCGTCATTGGTGAGAACGGCGAACCGCAGCGGGCCGCCGCGCCTGGCCGTGGCGCGGAACCCACACGGCCCGAACGCGCCGACGCGGACCGCGGTCCGGGCCAGTACCTTTAGCGCGACCTTGGGGTTCTTCAGCGCAGCACGGCAGGGCCGCAAAGACGACGCCGAACTCGGCAATGGCCTCTGGCGGCGCGCCCATGACCGTTTCAACCGGGGACTTGACCGCTACCACCAGGTCCTCGAGGGCGTCGAGGACGAGGCCCTCTACGGCGAGCTTGTCGATATCGCCGACCAGCTCTCCGCGCTCGCGCCCCGGGTCCGGCAGATCTGCATGGAGGCCCAGCGGCAGTTTCCCAGCAGTGGACTGGATATCCCCGGGCCACTGGCAGGTGTCCACCGTGCCCTGTCCACGGCAGGCAATTCACTGGCCATGACGGCTGAGGCGGCCGCGATGCTCCGGCTCGCCGTCGGCCCGGTGCCGGTGGGTGCTGCGTCCGTGCGGCGGCGCGCCGAGTCGGTGCTGGAACAGGTCCACGACGCCGAACGGCGGCTTGCGGAGGCAGCCAGCGGCCCGACGCCGGGCTGAACGCCGCATTCGCGCACCATCCCGTCGCCGCTGGTTTTGGTCAGTTCCCTGCGTATTCCCGAATCTGGGCCATATTCCCGGTTACGCGCCTAGCTTAGCTTCGCCCTAACGCTAGGCGCGGGCCGCCGAGGTTGGCAGGATACTTATATGACTTTTTCACCGGAACTGACTTTCAATGACGGCAACACCATTCCCCAGCTTGGCTACGGCGTGTGGCAGGTTGAAGATGACGTGGCCGAAAAGGTGGTTGTCCAGGCCTTCGAGGCCGGCTTCCGCCACATCGACACGGCCAAGATCTACGGCAACGAAGCAGGCGTGGGCCGCGCCATCGAGCGCTCCGGCCTCAAGCCCGAGGAAATCTTCATCACCACCAAGCTGTGGAACGCGGACCAGGGCTACGAGTCCACGCTGAAAGCCTTCGAGGAGTCGTTGGAGCGGCTGGGCCTTGTGACCCTGGACCTGTACCTGATCCACTGGATGCAGCCCAAGCAGGACAAGTACGTCGACACCTGGAAAGCGCTCATCGAGCTCCAGAAGCAGGGCCGGGTCAAGACCATCGGCGTCTCCAACTTCACCAAGGAGGGGCTGCAGCGCCTGATCGATGAGACCGGCGTGGTTCCGGCCATCAACCAGGTTGAACTGCACCCGTTCTTCAACCAGGCTGAGCTGCGCGAATTCAACGCGTCCAAGGGCATCCTCACCCAGGCCTGGTCACCGCTGGGCCAGGGCGGCGAACTCCTCGAGAGCTCGGTCATCTCCGAGATCGCCAACAAGCACGGCGCCACCCCGGCCCAGGTTGTCATCGCCTGGCACCTGGCCATCGGCAACGTGGTCATCCCGAAGTCGGTGACCGAGTCCCGGATCCGCGAGAATTACGCGGCCCTGGAGGTCACCCTCGACGCGACCGACATCCAGGCCATCAACGGACTGGACCGTTCCGCCGAAGGCGCCGGCCGGATCGGCCCGGACCCGGCTGTCTCCGACTTCGCGTAAGCAGCAGTCGCAAGACGCCGGAACCGCGGCTGCACCGGCAACGGCGGCCGGATGAGTCGGCCGGCGTCTTAGCACAGGGCCTTCACCCCCCCACGGGGTGGAGGCCCTTCTGCTGCCCGGCCCACTCCGGCCCGTCGACCGATGGTGGCGGCGGAGGGTCAGGCGGCGGCCCGGTGCTCCTTGGCAGGGATAGCATCGACGACGGCCCAGCCGTCTTCGCCTGCAACGCACCGGCTGGCGAAGCGGTCCGCGGCGGCGGCATCGTCAAAGTTCTCAGTGCGGATCCGGCCGCAGTCGGTGTCCAGGTAGGTGACGGTGAAATACTGGTTGTTCTCCATGGTTCCAGTGTGCAACCGACCTCCGACAGTAAGACTTCACGCCTCCGGCGTGTTGCCGAGCCGAAGCACGCGTTCCCGCGCCAGATCCTCCTTGCGGCGTTGCCGGTCCGCGGCCCGCGCGGCCTGCTGCGCCAGGGCCGTCGCCAGTTCGTGACGCTTCCGTGCTGCCTTGAGCTCGGCTTCGGCCGCCTCCAGCCGCCGTCTAAGGTCCCGCGTCTCCTCGGCCAGCCGGGTGGTTTCCGCCGTCGCCTCCGCCAGTTCCGCCGCCGCGCGGCGTTCCTCTGCGTCGGCCTCCGCTGCGGCGTCCTCGGCCGCCTCCAGCCCGGCCCGCGCCCGTTCCACGGCCGACGGCGGCGGCGCCACCTGCTTTTTCCCAACAGCGCGGAGGCGGGGCTGATCAGTTGACGGTTTTCCGCGGTCGGCAGCACCGCGATGTGCGGCCCTGGCCGCCGGTTCCGCCCGGCGGACGCCTTCCGCTCCGCCGTCGGCCGTCCCCATCCGCGCTTCGGTACGGGTTCCGCCAGGCGCATGACTCCCCGGGACCGCCACTGCGCCGCCGAGATCGACGACGTCGACCCCGTCCGCCGAGAGCGCCCGAAGCAGACAGCCGCTCTGCACGGCAGCCGCGGCCCCCGGGTCGGCCGTGGCCGCCCGCAGGGTCTGTTCCACTTCCGTCGCCACGGCGGGGCTGATTGCCCGCCCCTGCTGGGCGGCCAGGGCATGTGCCTTTTTCACGGCGGCCCCCAGAAGCTCCCGCCGCTCTTGTGCGAGGCGGCGGAGGCCCGCTGCATCGAGCGCGGCCTGCGCAGCCTGCATCGATGACCCCAGCTCGGCCAGCTCCCGGAGGGTTTCCATGCTGTGCGCCGCGAGCATGTTTACCGCCCAGGCCGCCACCGACGGTTTGGGCAGGGCCCGCACCTCGGCCGCCAGGGCACGCTGTTCCGCGGCGGGGAGGCCCGCGGTACCGACGTCCTTGGCCGCGGCAGTCCTTGCAGCCACAAAGTCGCCATACGGCAACGCGTACAACGGCCCGGCAATGCCCTCAAGCTCCCGCGTTCCCATGCAAGAATCATAGGAGTTTCGGCCCCGCCACCAGCGCGAGCTGGCGGCGCCACGCTATTGGAGAGTGTTCACGTGATCGAAATTGGGGGACTCCCGGCTCATATCCTGCTCGTCCACGCCGTTGTTGTGCTCGCTCCAATCGCAGGTCTGGCCGCCATCATCTATGCCGTGGCACCGCGCTGGTGGAGCTACCTGGCCTGGCCCCTGGGGGTTTTGTCGCTCGCGCTGGTGCCGGTGTCACTCTTGACCGCGCAGGCTGGCGAGCAGCTGGAGAAGGCCCGTCCCGCGTCGGCCCTCGTCCATGAGCACGCCGAGCAGGGCGATGTGCTCAAGGTGGTTTCCGTGATCTTCTTTGTTCTCGTCGCGGCGATGCTGGCGGTCACGTATGAGCCCTTTAGCCGGCGTCTGGCGTTCCTCGGCGGACTTCGGGGCAACCGGATTGTTCGAGGCATTCTCCTGCTCGCCGGCGCCGCGGCGGGAGCCTATTTCATTTACCAGAGCATCATCACGGGACATTCCGGCGCGGCGTCAGTCTGGGCCCGCTAAGTCCGCCCGCCGGTGATCAGCTGCTTGTGACGGACGCCGGGCCCTTCGCAGCGTCACAACCAGCAGGACCAGCGCCGCCATCTGGAGCGCGGCCACCGCAACGATCAGCACCTGCCGCTCACCGTAAAGCGCGCCGTACAGCGCACCGCCGGCCAACGCCCCGGCACCCTCGAAGGCCGCGAACACGCCGTAGGCCGTGCCCTGCCGGGGCTGGGGTACGAGATCGGCCACCAACGCCTTGACCGTGGAGTCCTGGATGCCCGTGGCGGTGCCCCAGATCAGGACTCCGGCCAGAGCGGCTCCGGCCCCCGGTGCCAGGGCCAGCACCGGAACCGCCGCAATGAGGACGGGCAGAATCAGGAGCACGGCAGCCCCGGCCCGGTCGTAAAGGACGCCGCTGGCGAGGGCGCCGACGGCGGCTGCCCCCATGGCACCGGCGTACAGGAGGGGAATTACTGAGACGGGCACCGCCACGGCAGCCGTCAGGTGGTAGGAGATTACGCCGAAGGCCACCAGGCCCGCGCTCCAAAAGAAGGCGGACGCGGCAAACAGGATAAACACGGAGGAGAACGCCGACGGCGGGCTGCCGCCAGTTCGCCCTCGGCCGGGGTCCGGACCGGGCAGCGGATCCGGAACTAAGCCGGGCTCCGCGGAGTCGTCCGCCGCGGGCAAGTTGGCCGGGCCGGCGCCGGGCGCTGTTGGATCCGCCCCGGGATCCCGGACGCGGCGACGCAACCAAACGAGAATCGCCAGCGCAGCAGCCGCGGGAATGACGAGCACGGCAAACGCCGCCGGCAGCGACCCGGTGGCAACCAGCACTGCCGAGACGAGCAACGGGCCCAGCAGCGCCCCGGCAAGGTCCAGGGATTTGTGGACGGCGAAGCCGCGGCCACGGCCAACGGGCGTGGCCGCGGCGGCGAGCAGGACGGTCTTCGCCGGGCTTCGGACGGCCTTGCCGACTCTGTCGCCGATAAGGAGCACGGCCGCCAGTGCCAGTCCGGCGGCCCCGGCGAGCGGCGTCAGCGCCAGTAGCGGGATGCACACCGCCGTGAGCGCATATCCGGCCATCGTGAACGTCCAGTACTTCCCCGTGCGGTCCGCCCAGGGACCGAACACGAGCCTGAGCCCCTGCGATGCGGCTTCCGCTGCACCGGTTACGAGACCGACGAACAGTGCGGACGCGCCGAGCTGTGCGAGCAGCGGACCTCCCAGCGGGCGGGCGCCGTCGGACACCATGTCCGCGGCCAGGCTGACGAGGCCGAAACCGACCACCACACCCCATCCCGAACGCGACCCCGGGCGCCGCCGCGGGCGCGGCCGCAGGCCGGGCTTCGCCGGCGGTCTTTCCTGCCGGCGGGCCGGCAGCCTGTGGCCGGGCCGTTCCATTCCCTAAGGCTGTCGGACAGCCCGGCAAAAGACAATACGCAGGTCAGGCCCCTGCTGCCGCCCCGCAGGGCGGGAGGAAATGCACGCCTGTCCGGTGAGGCCAACTGCTGCCCATCACGATCAGGCGGGCATGCCGTCTGTTGGCCAGCGTTGCGGCGCCGGCGTGGCAGTCCATCGGAGGGTCTGGTGGCCCTATTGCGCGAGCCCTACGCTGCATAGCTTTGAACCATGGAAGAACTACAAGAACGAGGCACTGAGGAACCGCCGCTACCCGCAACCACGGTGTTCGCGAGCCTCGCGGAACTGCGGGACGCACCTGGCTATAGCCCCAGGGCAATTGCCGAACGCCTCACCAATTCGCTCGGCACCGACGCGGCGGCACCTCTTCTGGGCGTTAGCCAGGAGCTTCTCGATCGCTGGGCGGCAGGCCTAGATGCACCGGATGCCGACGGCCGTCTCCAGCTTGCGGATCTGGACGCCCTCATATGTCACCTTCACAGCGCGTTCACCCCGGCACAGGCCATGCTCTGGATGTGCGGCTACAACGTGCTCCTCGGTGCCCGTCCCATTGATGTTTACCGCACCCAAGGGTCGGCGCCGGTGATCGGAGCAATCCGCGCTCATGCGCAGGGAGCTTTCGGCTGACAAGCGACTAGCACCCAACGTTGGCGGCCTCTGTGTGGAGCGGCCGCAGAACATCACCACCCGTCACGTACCCGGGGGCGCCGGCGGTGAGACCGCTTCGCGGGCCAGCCGGTCCCGGACGCTTGGCGGCATCGTCGAGCAAGCATCTTTGTTGTTGCGCCGGTCCTCATTGTCTGCGGCGGTGTCCGTAATGCCCACGGTTGCGACGGCTGCCCTCCAGCCGCCCATGCCGGCCAGCTGCCGCGTCAGCCACACGTTCGCGGCCCCGTTCACGTAATCCTTGACTCTGAGGTGGGCGTCATGGCCGAGGTAGATGCCGCCGTCGGGTGCCCGCCTAACCAGATCCGGCAGGGGCAGCACTCCCATCAACTGCCAGGCGTGGTACTCATACATGGCCCAGGGCGGGGTGTTGAAGTAGTACCAGCTGGCCGCGCAGATCCCGTAGAGGCCCGGGCCGAACTGTGCGTAGTTGAGGTAGAGCTCCAGCATCCGCTGGTCATCCAAGGTGTAGCTGAACTGCGTGGCCAGGGCGGCCTCCAGCCCCTTCCGGAACGCAGTGGGGTTCTCCCGTTCTTCCCAAAGGAACATGTTCTTCAGCAGTTGCTGCGGGATGGTGGAACCGCTTGGATCCGGTTCGCCGCGCCGATGCGCCTCGGCGCGGGCCATTAGTTCCTCCCAGTCGAAGGCGCCGGCACGCGGGCCGAGCTGCTGGTCTTCGTGAGCTATCGCCGCAGCCACCACGTAGCGGCTGATGTGCTCGAGGGAGACGTACTCGTAAATGACCGGATCTTTGGACTGGAGCATGTAGGCCGTTCGCGGGGGCGTGAAACCGGCCTGGATGATGAAGGCATAAGCCTGGAGCAGAACCACCGGCGTCAGCAGGACTGCCAGGGCTCTCCAGAGCCAACGGCGTTTCTTTTTCTTCTCCGGGATCTCTGTGCCGGGCTGCTGTGCCGGGGGCGAAGGTGGCGGGAATGTCGGCGGCGGTGGAAACGGCTCTGTGATGCCCGGTGGAGGCAGTGGGCTGACCGTTACCGGCGGGATTCCCAACGGGGCTCGCTCGTAGAACAGCGTGTTCACCTTGGTCGCAGAAAGAGATTCCATCACCCCTGCCCAACTGTTGATGCAGCTGCCCCCTCGGCTGCTCAAAGGGGGTGAGGAGATTCTACGGGCGCGGGCACTGCGTTGCCTACAGCCCGCTTGCGACTAGGTCTCCGGTGAACTCCTGCACCGTGACTCCTGCACCGTGGACGTGACGGCTGTTGGGCGCGCGGCTCAAAGCTCTCGAAGCAGCCAGCGCCTAGCGGTGCAGCGTGTCGTTAGCCTTTGAAGATCCGGCGTCGGGCGCGTAGTACGGCCCAAACAACGAAGACGACGAAGAAGGTGACGGGCAAAAGCACCAGCGGGTTCCAGCCCTTAATTGTCATTGGTCATCCCTCGATCCGGTTCCAGTGTCTTGCGCAGACTCTACGCCAGCGGCACGGAAGCGAGAACGCTATGCGGCCACTCTTTGGTGAGCATGTCCCGATCGTGATCCGACGTTGGCAGCCCGCACATTTCGCTCCGTGCTCCGTGACGCCGAGCAGGTCGTGGGCGTTAAGGCGTTCGGTGTTGGCGGTGCGGAGGCGAGTGTATTCCGGGGTGATGCTGTCCATGGGCGTCATTCTAGGAGCAATCGGAACGGCGTGCTTGAACGGGTGGATACTCGTCTCCCACTGCCCTTGCTGTGTACTCTTCGAGCAGGACATTGGGGGATTTCATGACGAATTATCGCGACCTGAGCAAAAGCAAGGGCGGCCGCCGCGCTCCAGGAGTTTCTCGACGAACGTGGCCCGGCACTGGTGCGACTTCGCGAACGCCTGGTGGCCGACGGCCGGGATCCGGCTGTCTTCCTCGACGGCACCCCTGAGAGC
>JBKPJW010000292.1:0-12627 GCA_046730875.1 Actinomycetota bacterium
GCCGTCAACACCCTGGGCGCTCATTCGGATGCCGTGATCAACACCTACCTGAAGAAGAACGGGCTGTCCCAGGAGGAGATCAAGCAGGTGCAACTCGTCGTCGTTCCGCCCAATGACACCGAAGAGGCCATTCGCCGTGGACAGGTCGACGTCGGGTCGCTCGGCGGGGTGCTGCAGGATAACGCTGTCGCCAAGGGCGGCCTGCGGTCCCTGTTCAACGATTACGAACTCTTTGGAACCTTCGCCGGAGGCCAGTACGTCCTGCGGAAGGACTTCATCGAGAAGAACCCGGAAACCACCAGAATCTTTACCACCGGTGTGGCCAAGGCCATCGAATGGGAACGCAATACGCCGCGCGAAGAGGTGATTGCACGGTTCACGAGCATTATCGAGAAGCGCCAGCGCTCCGAAAGCACCGCAAACCTCCAGTACTGGAAGAGCGTGGGTGTTCCGTCCAAGGGCGTCATCCGCGACGAGGACTTCAACCGCTGGTCGGCGTGGTTGAACGACACCGGCATCGTCACAGGCGATATCACCCCCTCCAAGTACTACACGAATGACTTCAACGACCTGCTGAAGGGAGCGGCATCATGACCCGCGGCACCGAAACGACGCCGAAAATCAGCCTCCAAAATGTCGGGAAGCAGTTCACTGTCCGGCCCAGCAAGGAGCAGCCTGAGGGCTCCACCCTGACGGCGCTTGAGGGCATCAGCCTGGACGTTGCTGCGGGGGAGTTCATCACCCTGGTCGGTCCGAGCGGATCCGGCAAGACGACCCTCCTGGACCTCCTGGCCGGACTCACCCGGCCGGACACGGGCCAGGTGCTCGTTGACGGCAAGGAAGTGAACGGACCCGGCCGCGACCGGGCCGTGGTCTTCCAGCAGTACGCGCTCTTCCCGTGGCGCACCGCTGCCGCCAACGTGGCCTTCGGCCTCGAGGGCCCCGGCAGCGACGGCCGCCGTCTGAGCCGCAAGCAACGGGCCGAGAAGGCCCGCCACTATCTGGACCTCGTGGGCTTGTCCGGCTTCGAGGACCGCTACCCCCACGAGCTCTCCGGCGGCATGAAGCAGCGCGTTGCCATCGCCCGGAGCCTGGCCTACGAGCCGGACGTCCTGCTCATGGATGAGCCGTTCGCGGCGCTCGATGCCCAGACCCGCGAACAGCTCCAGGAGGAACTCCTGCGCATCTGGCGGTCCACGGGCAAGACCATCATCTTCATCACGCACGGCATCGACGAGGCCGTATATCTCGGCCAGCGGGTAGCCGTGCTCAGTTCCCGCCCCGGCCGGCTCAAGCAGATCGTCGACATTGACCTGGGGGAGCGGAGCGGTGACCGGGACGTCCGCTCCGACGCCGTCTTCGTCGAGCACCGCCACAAGGTCTGGTCGCTGCTGCACGATGAGGTACGGAAGGCCCAGGACGCCGGGCATGCCAAGATCCGCCCGGACGGATCGGCACCCGACGAGACACCACACCTCAGCAAGGGAAGGGCAGCCTGATGACCACACCAACACTGACCAAGGACGCCGCAGCGCCTCCCGCCGCTGCCACCCCCGCGGCCGACACCGGGCGGCCCCCGCAGCCGCCGCGGCCTCCGGCTGCGAGGCGGATTCCCTCCCGGGCCCGGTCCGGTGCCCGCACGGCCGGGCGGGGGATCTGGGCCTCGGGTGCCATCCTGCTGTTCCTGCTGCTCTGGGAACTCGGGCCGACCTACCTGGCCTCTCCGGCAACCAGGGTGTTCCTCCCGCCGCTCCACGATGTCCTGCAGGCCCTGGGCTCCCTCATCGCCAAAGGCCAGCTCCAGAACCACCTGGCGGCAAGCCTCACCCGCTCCGCCAGCGGCTTCGGCATCGCCGTCGTGGCCGCCGTGGCCCTTGGCCTGCTGGTTGCCTGGTACCGGGCCCTGGACCGGTTCCTGAACCCGCTGCTGGAAGTGTTCCGCAACACGGCAGCACTGGCCCTGCTCCCCGTCTTCACCCTTCTGCTGGGGATCGGGGAGACGTCGAAGATCAGCATCGTGGCCTACGCGGCATTCTTCCCCGTATTGCTGAACACCATCGCCGGCGTCCGGACCGTTGACCCGCTGCTCATCAGAGCCGCCCGCTCCCTGGGGCTGTCCAACTTCCGGCTGTTCCAGAAAGTCATCCTCCCCTCGGCAGTACCGACCATCTTCACCGGAATCCGGATGGCCGGGACGTCCTCGATCCTGGTGCTGATCGCCGCGGAAATGGTCGGAGCCAAGGCCGGCCTCGGGTACCTCATCGTGAACTCCCAGATGAGTTTCCTGATCCCGGACATGTACGCCGGGATCCTGACCGTCTCGCTGCTCGGCCTGCTGGTCAATTACCTGCTGGTCGCCGTCGAACGGTACTTCTCCCGGTGGCGGACCGCCGTCGGATCGCAGTCGAACTAACCAGTCAAACCTACCCGCCAAGCTCACCTCCCCTGAGAAGATCAAGGACACAAACGCCATGTCAACAGCTACCGAAACCCGACTCGAATTCCGGAAACTTGGCGCGCGCATCGGCGCCGAGATCCGCGGCCTGGACCTCAGCAGCGACCTCAGCGACGCCACTATCGCCCAAATCCGTGAAGCCCTGAACAACCACAAGGCCCTGGTCTTCCGGGAAGCCAACGTCCGCGACGACGACGCCCAGGTGCGCTTCGCCAGCCGGTTCGGTCCGCTCACCCAGGCCCACCCCACCGTGGCGTCCGTCGACGGCAAGCCGGCCGTGCTGCCGGTGGACAGCGAGAACGGCAGCGCGAACAACTGGCACACCGATGTCACGTTCGTCGTGAACCCGCCGCAGGCCTCCACCCTGCGCAGCATCACTCTCCCGTCCTATGGCGGGGAGACCCTGATCGCCACCTCGGCCGGCGCCTACCAGGACCTGCCCGAGGAACTGCGGAACTTCGCCGACACCCTCTGGGCCGTCCACACCAACGACTACGACTACTCCGTGCCGAAAAACCTTGAACACGCCAACGCCGCGGAGCGCCGGAAGGAATTCACCCGGATCCACTTTGAAACCGCCCATCCCGTGGTCCGGGTCCATCCACTGACCGGGGAACGGGGACTCTTCATCGGCGGCTTCGCCCAGAGACTGCGGATCGTGGGCCTGTCCAACACCGAATCCAAGGACATACTGCGGCTGCTCCAGGCCTACGTCACCCGCCCGGAGAACGTGGTCCGGGTGAACTGGGAACCGGACCAGCTGGTGCTCTTCGACAACCGCATCACCCAGCATTACGCCCCCGACAACTACGACGGCCAGCCCCGCCAGCTGAACCGGGTCACCATCGCCGGCGATATTCCTTTGGGGATCGACGGACGCAGCAGCACGGCTATCCAAGGCGACTCCTCCACGTATTCCGAGACGGTGGTTGTTCCCGCAGGCGCGTCCGGAGACCGGCCGTGACCGGCGGACGGCAGCTGCACCTGAACGCGTTCCTCATGAGCACCGGGCATCACGAAGCCTCATGGCGGCTGCCGGAAAGCGACAGCTTCGCCGGAACCGACGTCGCGCACTTCCAGCGACTGGCCCGGACAGCCGAACGCGGAACCTTCGACTCCATCTTCTTCGCCGACTCACCGGTACTGCACGGCGACGTCGGCCAGCGCCCCTACGGCAGCCTGGAGCCCACCGTCCTGCTCGCCGCCATCGCCGCCGTCACCGAACGCATCGGGCTGATAGCCACCGCATCCACCACCTATAACGACCCCTATAACCTGGCCCGGCGGTTCGCTTCCGTGGACCACATCAGCGGAGGGCGGGCGGGCTGGAACGTCGTCACCACCGCAGGGGACGCCGCCGCGAGGAACTTCTCCCTGCAGGACCAGCCAGCCCACGCCCGGCGGTACGAGCGGGCCGCGGAATTCCTCGACGTTGCCCGCAAACTCTGGGACAGCTGGGAGGACGACGCCGCCCTCGGGAACAAGGAATCAGGGGTGTGGGGAGAGAGTTCCCGCGTCCATCCGGTCAATCACAGCGGCACGTATTTCAGCGTCCAGGGACCGCTGGATGTGCCGCGCTCCGCCCAGGGCCACCCCCTGATTGTGCAGGCCGGTTCCTCGGAGGACGGCAAGGACTTCGCCGCCCGCTATGCCGAAGCTGTGTTCACCGCCCAGCAGACACTGCCGGACGCGCAACGCTTTTACGCCGACCTGAAACAGCGGACTGCTGCCGCCGGACGGGACCCGGAAACGATCAAGGTGCTTCCGGGCATCGTCCCGGTCATCGGTTCCACCGAGGCCGAGGCCCGGCGGCTGGAACAGGAACTCGACGGGCTCATCAACCCCGACCATGCCAGGAGGCAGCTGGCCGGCGTGCTGCGTGTCGCACCGGAATCCCTTGCCCTGGACGCCCAGCTGCCGGCGGATCTTCCCTCTGAAGACGAGATCGAAGGCGCCAAGAGCAGGTACACGCTAATCGTGGACCTCGCCCGGCGGGAGCACCTGACCGTACGCCAGCTCATCGGCAGGCTCGGGGGCGGCCGCGGACACCGCACCTTCTCCGGGACGCCCGAGCAGGTGGCCGACGCGATCCAGGAATGGTTCCAGGCCGGGGCGGCGGACGGCTTCAACATCATGCCGCCCGTGCTCCCGTCCGGCCTGGACACCTTCGTGGACCACGTCATCCCGATCCTGCGGGACCGTGGACTGTTCCGGCTCGAATACACCGGACGGACCCTCCGCGAACACTATGGGCTGCCCCGGCCGGCCAACGCCTTCGTTGCGGCCGCCGGGCACGCGCCGGCATACGACCCCGGTGCGCAGAGAGGGGAGCTCCTTCTCTCCGAACGCTGACCTGGACCGGTCCGGCGTTCGGCCCGCACATTGATGAAAGCCCCGAACAGCGACCAGCTGTCCGGGGCCTTCTCACGCCGTTCGCCGGCCGGGGGGGCTGCGGGCTTCGCAGCGTGTCCGGCCGGGCTACGTGAAGGCGGTAGCTCGGCCGGGCTTACTTGGCCCTGGCCGGGCGGGTGCGGGCCAGGGCGGTGAGGCCGGCGGCGAGTCCGAGCAGGCCGGCCGCGAGTCCGATCCAGCCGGCGGCGGTGCCGCTGTCACCGGAGGTGGCTTCCGTGGTGGCTGCCGCGGGTACCTGGGATACTGCCGCTGCGGCGGTTGCCGGGGCGGATGCGGCGTGGGCGATGTCGGCGTCCTTGGCGGTGGTCACGAACGAGGGGGCGGGGTGTTCGGGTTCGGCCTGGCCGTCGACGGTTTTCTGGTCCCACTGCACCACGGTCCCGTCGGTGTAGGTCTGGGCCGTCGGCAGGACCACCGTGGTTCCGGCCTCCGGCAGGACCCCGACGGAGAGGGAGAACGCCTGGTATTCGTGCTGCCCGATCTGGTGGGCGGCGTCGGCGGTCCAGACCACGGAGCGGGGGGCCTTGGTCACGGTGGCGCCGGCGATGGTGACCGGGGCTGGCAGCTCACTCGTGGTGATCCGGGCGGTCCAGCCCTCGACGGGCTTGACCGCGACGGAGGTGAACGGGGTGTCCGCGGGCAGGGTGACTTCGAGTTTGCTGGTCTTGGCCGTTTCGGATTCGTTCGGGACGTTGAACGTCAGGTGGCTGTAGCCGCCGGCGGCCGGGTCATCGGAATCAACGTGGACGTGCGCGGACGCGGCCGCGGCGCCGGCGGCGAGCAGCCCGGCGGTCATCGTGGCGGCCGCGGCGGTGCTCAAGGTACGGCGGAGGGAGGTCTTCATGGCAATCGTGCCTTTCACAAGGGAATCAACGGATCAGGGGGCCGGCCGGCTCGGGGTGGCCGGCGGGCAGGGCGCGGCCCGGCTCCCTGACCGTGAGTGAATTCGTGGACGAACTCCTGGATGAAAGGGGGAGCCGGTTCAGGCCGCAGGCGCCGGTGCAGGCGCGGGTGCTGGGGCCGGTGCGGGTGGTCCGCGCCGGGCCGGCAGCCGGCGGCCGGCCCGCTCCGCGGGAAGAACGGCGCCGGCCGGGACCGGTCCGGGGACGCGGACCGGCACCACGGCACGGGGTTCCGGTAGCTGGACCAGGGGCCGGAACCAGTCGGCCAGCGCGGCCAGGGCCCGTTCGCTGCGGGCCAGCAGCAGCGCCGTGATCAGGGTCGCCGTGGCGTGCGCGGCGAGCATAGCCCCGTCCATCCCGGCCGCGTCCGCAAGGGCCCCCGGACCGGCCGGGGACGCATCGAGGACCTCCGGAGGAACCCCGGCGGCATGGCCCGGATGGCCGTTGCCGGCCAACCGCGCCGGGGCAGCCGCGGGCGCCCCGGCCGACAGGGCGGAGAAGGACCAGTGCAGCCACAGCTGGCCCGCGCCGAGCAGCCCGGCCAGGACCGGCAAGCTCAGGCGAAAGCGGGTCAGCACCGCCACCGGCACCATCGCCACGGCACACAGCGCCGTCACGATCGCCGGCTCCGGCAGCCGCCCGCCGCCGGCCAGGTGCCCGCCCGCCGCCAGCGCCACAATGACCGAACCGATCAGCCCGGTCCGGAACAGCCGGAAGGAAGCGCGCGTCATCATTGGCGGTCCTTTCCGGATTCCAGGGGCAGGGCGGGGAGACGATTTAAATTCTACGGGCCGCCCGGCGTCGGGATTCCCGCGAGGGACGTTCATGACGCCGGCCCGGCTTCAGTCACCGGGACGAACCCCGGTACAAGCCCTGCGGTTCGGCTGCCCGCATCGGCGGTGATCAGGGGAGCTGCGGCCCCAGGAAATCGGCCAGGTGCACCTGCGACTCCAGCGTCCACGGCCAACCGTCCTCCGTCTTCAAACGACATTCCTGCCCAAGGCGGCACCGGCGACGCCGGGTGACCCGTTTCGACGGTTTCATCCGGTGTCCGGTTTCCGAGCACAGACTATCCCCGCGTACCCGGAACAAACCTTGGCTAACCCTCGGAGGTGGGTTCGGGCGACCGCCACCCCACGAGGGCGGTGGGCGCGGGTTACCGTCCCTGGCGAGGACCGAAAAACAGCCCGGAGGAGTGCCTCCTGTGCGCTCCTAGCCCTGAACGCCCGGAGCTCGGAGCAACTGCAGGAAGTCGTTCAGATGGGCCGCCATGTCCACGGAGTCATCGTAGAGCCAGGCCAACTGGACGCCCTCGATCAGCGCGGCGATCTGCCGGGCCGTGACGCCCGCGTCGAGGTCGGTGGCCACTCGTCCCGCCGCCTTTTCGCGTTCGATTTCGGCACGGAGGGAGTCGATAATCTCCTCGTCGCGACGCCGGATGAAAGCGTGGGCCGGATGATCCGGCTGCACGGCCTCGGCCCGCAGGGTCGCATCCAGCTGGATCACGCCGCGGATCCGTGCGTTGCGGCGCATGACCTCGGGGACTGTTTCGAGAAGCCCCTTGTCCTCGAGCAGTGATCGCCGCCAGGGGCCTTCCCGTTCCTCCCGGCGAACCAGGACAGCCTCCAGCAGGGCGTCTTTGTTCCCGAAGTGGTGCAATAGCGCGGTGTGGCTGGTGCCTACCTCCTCGGCAATCTGTCGGATGGACAGCCGCTGGAACCCCTTCTCGGCGAACACAGCAAAGGCCGCATCCACGAGTTCGCCTCGTTTGCGTTCGCCGTTTACGTAGGGCAGCCGTCGGCCACTGCGGGCGGGCTGGCGGCCGGTGGTCGCTGTCATGTTCCTTCTTTCCGGGGATGCGTGGACTCACCCTCCTTCACGAGGGTACTGAACTTCTTTTCCATTGTGGTCAAGAAATTATCTCAAACATGTTCCAAGTTGGAACATGTTTGTCTAGGGTTGAGCTCAGCCGGAGGGAAAAGCTCTGCGGCAGGTCGGCAGGGCGCCGACGCAGAAAGGACTTCCATGAGCAACCCCCAGCACTTCCCGGCCGACTTTCTTTTTGGTGTCGCGACAGCCGCCCACCAGGTGGAAGGCAACAACACCAACAGCGACACCTGGTTCCTCGAGCACCTCCCCGGCACGATTTTCGCCGAGCCGTCCGGAGACGCCATCGACCACTACCACCGGTACCGGGAGGACATTGCGCTGATCGCGTCACTGGGGTTCAACACCTACCGCTTCTCGCTGGAGTGGGCGCGCATCGAGCCCGAAGAGGGCTACTTCTCGATCGCCGAGCTTGACCATTACCGGCGGGTTCTCGAGACGTGCCACGAGCACGGGCTGACCCCGGTGGTCACCTACCACCACTTCACGTCGCCGCGCTGGCTCCTGGCCGCCGGCGGCTGGGAGGATGCAGCCACTCCGGAACGCTTCGCCCGCTACTGCGACCGCGTTACCGAACATCTCGGTGACCTCATCGGCGTCGCCTGCACCCTCAACGAACCCAACCTTCCCTGGCTCCTGAAGGCCCTCGGCATCGGCGGGGAGCCGGCGGAGCGCCGCGCCGACGTTCCCCTGTGGGCGGCAGCCGCGGAACGGCTCGGCATCTCGGCGCACCGGGTCGCGCCTTTCCAGTTCACCGTGTCCGACGCCGGATTCGACATCAAACTTGAGGCCCACCGCGCCGGGCGGGATGCGATCAAGAGCCGCCAACCCGAACTCATGGTCGGGTGGACCCTCGCCAACTCGGACATCCAGGCCGCCGACGGCGGCCGCGGGATCGCGGACCAGGTGCGGCGGGACGTCAATGAGCGGTTCCTGGAGGCATCCCGCGGCGATGACTTCGTCGGGATCCAGACCTACGGGCGGACGGTATTCGGGCCCGACGGCGTGGCGCCGGCGCCGGAGGGTGCCGCCACCAATCAGATGGGGGAGGAGATCTACCCGCAGGCCCTCGAAGTGACGATCAGGGAGGCGGACAGGATTGCCGGGATACCCGTCATGGTCACCGAGAACGGACTCGCCACACAGGACGATGCCCAGCGGATTGAGTACCTTCGGACTGCAGTGGACGGCGTCGCAGCCTGCCTCGCCGACGGCATCGACGTGCGCGGCTACATCGCCTGGACCGCCTTCGATAACTATGAGTGGATCTTCGGCTACGGACCCACGTTCGGCCTCATCGCCGTGGACCGGAGCACCCAGGTCCGCACGCCAAAGCCCAGCGCCCACTGGCTCGGCGGAGTCGCCCGCGCAATAACGGCCGACCTGACAACAGTGGGCTAGGGGACGTCCGCGGACCTCTCCCGGTCATCGTCGGATGGTGCCCAGCGCCGGCAAACGAGTGCGCGTGCGCCTGACGGCGGTGACAGCGGGGGAGCGTCCGCTGCGCGGCCGGCCGTCAAGCCATCCTCAACCGAGTCGCGAGGCGAGTTGCGCCGCTTGCCCTGCCGGTGCTGCATGTGACGCGGTGCCGCCGTCGGTTTGGAGCCGGAAGTTAGGTTAGCCTAAACTACTCGAGGCCTTCATCGGCCGTGACACTTTCGTCTGCCACGCGTGCAGACATTGAATCTAGGTGGTTTTGTGCGCTTTTCCCGTTCGTCATCTCTGTCCCTGGGGCTCGTGGCGCTTCTCTCCCTCTCGGCCTGCGGCTTCAGCGGCTCCTCAGCAGGAACCCAGCAAGCGGCCGGCTCAGACCAGCGGATCGTCGTCGACAATTTCCGGGCTCCGGTGGCGAACTGGGCGCTGGAGAGCGACGCGGCCTACATCCTGTCCCTTTCCGGCTGCCTTGAGACCCTGACCCGGTACGACGAGTCGCAGGGGAAGATCGTGCCTTCGCTGGCAACGGAGTGGAAGCAGGTCTCCGATCTCGAATGGGACTTTAAGATCCGCGAGGGCGTCAAGTTCCAGGACGGAAGCGCGCTGACCGCCGACGCCGTGGTCGGTTCCCTGCAGAGCGTCCTCGACGCCGAGGTCCCGGCCCGCGCGTTCAGCCCCAAGGTGGTCAACGCGGTCAAAGCCCTCGACGATCACACGGTCCGCGTGACCACCCCCACCGAGAGCCCCCTGGTTCCCTACCGCCTGGCGAGCGTCAACACCGGCGTGCTGTCGCCGGCCGCCTTCAAGGGCGAAACGGTCGACCCGTTCGGCCATTGCACCGGTCCCTTCAAGCCCGTGTCCGAGAAGCCCAAGCAGTCCCTGACCCTGGACCGCAACGAGGACTACTGGGGCGGTAAGGTGCAGCTCGCCGGCGCGGAGATCCGCTTCATCACCGACGGCGCTACCCGCACCGCGCAGGTCCAGACCGGTGAAGCTGACGTGTCCCTGTCGATCCCCGTCTCCGGCCTGGCCGCCCTGGAGGGGGATTCCAACGTCAAGGTCCTCAAAGCCGATTCGCCGAGGACCGCCACGCTGTACATGAACAACGGAAAGGCCCCGTTCGACGACGTCGACTTCCGCAAGGCGGTCCGCTCGGCACTGAATCTGGATGCCCTTGCCGCCAGCGTCTACGAAGGTGCGGCCGTCGCCGCCAGCGGGCCCTTCGCCCCTTCAGAGCCGTGGGCAATTGAGGGTGCCGTGGCGCCGAAGCAGGACGTCGAGGTTGCCAGGAAGCTGCTCGCCTCCGCCGGCTACACCGCAGACCGGCCGCTGGAGATTGTGGCCATTGTGGAGCGCGCCGAGTTCGCGGACGTGGCCACCGTCATCCAGGAGAACCTGCAGGCCGTGGGCGTTCCCGTGAAGATCCAGACGAAGGAGTACGCGGCGATAGAACCGGACCTGTTGTCCGGCAACTACGACATGGTGCTGAGCCAGCGCAACCGCCTGATCGACATCGCCGACCCCATCGGCTTCCTCACCGCGGACTACACCTGCGACGGCACCTACAACCTCAGCCACTTCTGCAACGCGGAGTACGACAAGAAGGTTGCGCAGGCGGCCAAGACGGCCGACGCCGAGGAGCGGTACAAGCTCTACGCCGAAGCCGGCCAGATCCTCCAGGAGCAGGCCGTAAACGTCTGGCTCGTCAACGAACAGGCCATCGACGCCGTCCGCACCGGTCTGCAGGCCCACGTCCAGGACCCGCTGGCCAGGTACGTGCTCCGCGCGGAAACGGCCAAGTCCGGATCCTGACCATGACCTTCCCCGGCAGGGGACCCCGGCAGCGGGGTCCCGCGTGATGCTGTTCCTCGTCAGGAGAACGGCGGCCCTGGTGGTCGCCGTTCTTTTGGCGTCGTTCGTGGTATTCCTCATCCCGTACGTGACTCCCGGCGACCCGGTGCGGAAGATCATCCGCTCCCGCGTGGCCGGCGACGCGATCGACGCGTCCGCCGTCGAATCCCTGACACACCAGCTGGGGCTCCAGGATCCCCTGTGGACGCAGTACCTGCGCTGGCTGGGACGGTTCGCCAGCGGCGACATGGGCTTGTCCTATACCAGCCGCACGCCCGTGGTGGAACAGGTGCTGCCCGCCCTCTGGGTCACGCTCAGCCTGGTGGTCCTGACCCTGGCCGTCGCGGCCCTGATCGCGGTGGTTCTCGGCATCACGGCCGCGCTTAACGAAGGCCGCGCGGCGGACAGGGCCATCACCGCTGTCAGCCAGGCGTTCATCGCCATGCCGGAATACTGGCTTGCGCCGATGCTCGTGCTGGTGTTCGCGCTTGAGCTGTCCGTGCTGCCCTCCGCCGGGTGGGAAGGCCCGACGTCGGCGGTGCTGCCCGTGGCCGTTCTCGCCCTGCGTCCGGCGAGTCACTTCACGTCCGCCGTGCGTGAGGGCATGCTGGACGCACTGGGCGCTGAGCATGTTGTGGCCGCCCGGGGCAGAGGACTCAGCCACTTCCACACCGTGCGCAAGCACGTGATCCCCAACGGACTGCTGCCGCTGACCACCCTGGTGGCGGTGTGGTTTGCGGGCCTGCTGGGCGGATCGGTGATCGTCGAGGTCATCTTCGCCATCCCCGGCATGGGACGGCTCCTGTTCGACGGAGTCCTGAACAGCGACATTCCGCTGGCGCAGGGGGCTGTAGTGGTGGTCGTCGGGCTTGCCGTCCTGCTGACCACCGCGGCGGACCTCGTCCACGGGCTCCTCAACCCCCAGGTCAGGATGCGCCATGCGTAAGCTCCCCGCCCACCTCCGGGTTGCAGCCTCGGTGCTGGCCCTCATTGTGCTCTCAGTAATCCTCGCCGGCTGGATCGCACCCTATCCGCCTGCCGGACAGGACCTCGCGTCCCGCCTGGCCGCGCCGAGCGGAGCCCACTGGCTGGGCACCGACCACCTGGGCCGCGACACGCTGAGCCGGCTGCTCGACGGCGGGCGCTTCTCCCTCACCCTCGCCGCCCTGGCGACCGTGCTCACGGCGGTCATCGGCACGGCGATCGGTGTGCTCAGCGCCCGCCGGCGCGGCTGGCTGGACGAATTCTTCACCCGCACCAACGACATCCTCCTTGCCATGCCGGAGATGGTGGTGGCGCTGTTCCTGGTGGCTGCGCTGGGTGCCGGCTATCCGTCGCTGCTGCTGGCCCTGACCGTGACCGGGTGGACACCGTTCGCCCGGTTGGCCAGGGCACTCGCCTACGATATCTCTGCACGTGGCTTCATCGAGGCCGCCCGCGTGGTGGGCTGCACGCCGTGGTTCACCATCCGGCGGCACATCCTGCCCCACCTTGCAGCGCCGCTGCTGGGACAGGCCACACTCCGGTTCGGGCAGTTCCTGATCAGCGTGGGCGCCCTCTCCTACCTGGGCCTCGGGGTGCAGCCCCCGCAGTCCGACTGGGGGTCGATGCTTGCCGCCGCCCAGCCCTATGCCGTGAGATCGCCAATGACGATTCTTGCCCCCGGCCTGGTGATCTTCACTGCTG
>JBKPJW010000293.1:0-1301 GCA_046730875.1 Actinomycetota bacterium
GACCGGTCCACTCCGGCGAGCTCGTCCTCGCGGCTGACCCGGAACCCGACGGTCTTGTGGATGGCGAGCCCGATCACCGCGGTCCCGAGGCCGGATACCGCCACGGTAATGAGGACGGCCACGGTCTGCGCGATGAGCTGATGGAGCCCGCCGCCGTAGAACAGCCCGCCACCTGCACCGTCCACAGGGAGGGCAATGAGACCCAGGGCGAGCGTGCCGATGAGGCCGCCGCCGAGGTGGACGCCGACGACGTCGAGCGAGTCATCGAAGCCAAACTTGAACTTCAGGTCCACGAACACCGCGCAGGCCGCACCGGCCACGAAGCCCAGGCCCAGCGCGGCGAGGGGGCTGATGTTGGCGCACGACGGCGTGATCGCCACGAGGCCGGCAACGGCGCCGGACGCAGCGCCCAGGGAGGTGTGGTGGCCGTGGCGGATCTTCTCCACGACCAGCCAGCTGATCATGGCCGCGGCCGGGGCTGCCAGGGTGTTCACCCAGATCAGGCCGGCCTGCTCCACGGTGGTGGCGGCGCCGGCGTTGAAGCCGAACCAGCCGAACCACAGGATGCCCGCGCCAAGCATGATGAAGGGGATGTTGTGGGGCCGGTGGCCGGGGTCCTTGCCGAAGCCATGGCGGTTGCCCAGGATCAGGACCAAAACCAGGGCCGCGGTTCCGGACGCGATTTCCACCACGGTGCCGCCGGCGAAGTCGATGACCTGGCCGAAGACGGCACTCACGGCGCCGCCGGCACTCATGAGTCCGCCGCCCCAGACCATGAAGGCCAACGGGCAGTACACGAGGGTGATCCAGATGGGAACGAACAGGGCCCAGGAGGTGAATTTAGCGCGGTCCGCGATGGCGCCGCTGATGAGGGCCACGGTGAGGATGGCAAATGTGGCGCTGTAGCCGGCCTTGATCAAATCGGGCGATCCGATGAGACCGCTCAGGCCGAAGCTGGCGAACGGGTTGCCGAACACGCCGAGGACCCCCTGCCCGGTGCTCATCGAGTAGCCCCAGAGGACCCACACCACTCCGACAATCCCGATGGAGACGAAGCTCATCATCATCATGTTGAGCGAGGCCTTGGCCCGGGTCATTCCGCCGTAAAAGAGGCCCAGTGCTGGGGTCATCAGCAGAACGAGCGCCGCCGAAACAATCATCCAGACGCTTCCAGCAGTGAGTTCCACCGGCGGTCCCTTCTTGTCAGTCTTCCGTACCGGGACATGTCGCCGCCGGCCCCCCGGTCCGGATTCAATGGTCGCGGAGCCATGTTTCCGGCAGTGGGGCGAAAAGTTGCGGGC
>JBKPJW010000294.1:0-4385 GCA_046730875.1 Actinomycetota bacterium
GGGGTTGCGGTATACCTGGCTGGCATTGAACGCCCATTGCCGGGCAGCGTCTGCGTCGCTGATTTTGGCCCCATTGCGTGGCGCCCATTCAGCTTCCAGGACGATGGCTTTCATCTCTTCTCCTTCGGGTTTTCATGGTCGTCCACACCAAGTTCTGCGCAGTGCTCCACGGTGGCCATAAGACGTTCCCGGTGCAGCTTTTCGCCCCTGGTGGCCGTCGCAGTCACCTTGGCGACAATGCCCGCTTCGTGGGAGCCGCTGACCAGCGGGGCACTGTCTTCGATGCCCTGCACGACCGTGGGGATGCTGGTGCCGCGGGAGAACGCAAACTTCAGCGTGCTGTTGGTGGTGGGCTCGATGATCCTGCGCATGCGCAGTTCTGTACCGATGGACATAATTTACCTTCGTGATGTTCCAGGTCAGGGGCTTGCGGCTGCTGCCGCGGTAACCGTGGATTCTTGGGAGGCCGTAAGCAGGTGAAGCAGCTGCGCGACCACCTCGGACACAAATTCATCGTCGTTAATGTGGCGATCGCTGTAGACAACTTTGATGTCAGGGCGAAGTTCGCCCTTGAGCGCCTTGATGAAGGCCTGGTTCGCCGTGGGGGCCCAGAAACGGCCTCCCTCGCGGTCATTGATGGAGAAGCCGCCCTCTGGTATGCAAACCACCGTAGGCCCGGTGGAGAGGTTCGCCTTTCTCGCAAACTCCTGGCCAAGGATGCTCATCTCACGGGCGTCGAGACGGACCAGCGTCAGTTCCGGGTTATGGCCGAACATCGTGCGCCCGGGGTACTGGCGCTGCGTATCTACAAGATCGCCGCAGGTGATGAAGTCCAGACACCCGGGGACCAGGACCTGCGGAAGTCCCAAACGGGCCGCTGTCTCCATCCGGTCGGGACCCGCATCCATAAGACCCCCAATCTTGGTTCCAGCCAATTCGGTCAGGGTGTAGTCAAGGACTGCAGCGACCTGGCCCGAGCCGACAAAGTTCTCCAGGGCCCGGCCGCCAACGCCGTTGGCATGGAATGCCACCAGGTCGTAACCCTCATTTTCAATTTGTTCCCGTGCCCTCATGACCGCATCCGTGGTGTTCCCGTTCAGGGAGACCGCGATTGCCGGCCGCGGATGGCCGGCACGGCGGGCGTGGGCGGTCGCCGCAGCGGCCCCGACGACGTAGCCGGCAGCGGAACGGAACACAGCGGAAGTGATGGAGTTCAGGCCGACAATATCCGCAACTGAATGAAGGGTAGCGACGTCCTTCGTGCCGACGTAAGGCTCGAACTTCCTGTTACCCGATGCAAGCGGTGAGACGACCATTTTCGGGAAACCGATCGGAGAAGTCTCGAACGCGGTACGGGTGACGTAAGCGCCTGCACCCCCGACGCATAGTGCGGCATGGATCCGGCCCTCGTCGATCAGGCGGGAAAACGACGCAGCGACTCCAGCTCGCAGCGCAACCACGGCTTCCCCACGGTCCATTCCATCAATTTCGGCACTCGAGTATCCCGCTGCTTCAGCAACTTCCTCCCGGCTGATAAGCACCCGCCCACCGCTGAGCTGGGCTGCTGTCAGGTCAGGATGCGTCCGGCCGGACGTGTCCAGCAGGATCACGCTTGCGCCAAGCTGCTCTATTTCGGATGCAACGGCGGTCAGCTCAACCGACTTGGTGTCCAGTGTGCCGATGACAAGAACCGTCAGCCAGGTTCCGATGCCGCTCTGTTCGATGTTTCGAACACCTGTGGGCTTCTTTGCTTGGGTCATGCCGACAACGTTAGGCGTAGCCAGCGTACAAAGTCAAGGGTTTCATCAGATTTTGTTCGTTCAGATCGAACGGTATCTCCATAATTAGTGGAGAACGTTCGATGACCGGCCCGTAATTTGCCTGCCATCCAATGGCTGAAGCGGCCGAGCGCGAGCTGCAGCGCGTAAACTGTGATCCGGTGACACCGAACAAGAGCGCGGACGAGGTAGTCCGCCTCTGCTAACCGGCGGAGGCGGGCTAGTCCTATTCCGGCGCGGCATGGATCGAGGGAGTGAAAGTGATGAGCGAAACCAGCGAAGTGCGAGAGAATGCGGACTCTGAAGTCCAGATCGGGGCGCGGCTGCGGGAGCTTCGGAACCAGTATCAGTACAGCATCCGCGGCCTGGCGAGCCGGGCCGGCGTTTCAGCTTCTCTGGTGAGCGACATTGAAAAGGGAAAGGTCGAGCCGTCCATCTCAACCCTGAAGCGGATGGCAACGGCGCTCGGCACGAACATCACCTACTTCTTCTCTGAGCCAACCCAGGACAAGGGCCGGGTCGTCAGGGCAGCCGAGCGGACTCCCATCGGCCCGGCCTCGTACATGGGCAGCCGGGCCGGCATGGAATCCAGCGGTATCCGCTTTGAGCTGGCCTCACCCGCAGAGTCAGAAGCCATTGAGGCCATCTACGGCCGTTATGAGGTAGGCGCTTCGACCGGCGACGAGCCATACACCCACGAGGGTGAGGAGTGGGGAATGGTCCTCACTGGCCGACTCAAGGTGGTTCTGGAGGATCAGGTCTACTTCCTTGAGCCCGGGGATTCGATCTGGTTCCCCAGTACCATTCCGCACCGGATGGAAAACGTCGCTCCAACAGTCACCGAGTACATATGGATCGATACTCCGAAGAGCTTCTAGCCCGTTTAAATGGAACGGCGGACCGGTCCAGGGCAACCTGTACCGGCCCGCCGAGTCTTATTACTTGGCCAGGAGGCCCAAGTCGATCGGCAGTGTGATGCCGGTGATGTACCGCGCCTCGTCCGAGGCGAGCCACTTGACCGCGTTGGTGACGTCCTCGGTCGCGATCATCGGCACTTTCATCAGATGGTGCTGAACGAAGCCGGAGTGGGCGTCCTCGGCGTTCGGGTTCTCCAGGTCCGGGCGGAACATCTTGAACACGCCCGGGTTGTTCAGCATGATGGTGTCCACGTTGGTCGGGGCAAGCGCATTGGCCCTGATGTTGTGCGGGGCAAGTTCGTTGGCGAGATTGCGCATCAGGCCGATGACGCCATGCTTCGCTGCCACGTAATGGCCAAGGGTATGCAGGGCCTTGAGTCCTGCAGTGGAGCTGGTCAGAATAATCGACCCGCCGTTGCCGGCTTCGATCATGGCAGGCACGGCGGCGCGCACAGTCTTCCAGACGCCCGTGAGGTTGATGTCAATCATCGTCTGCCACGTTTCCTCGTCCAATTCGGCCAGTTGACCGTACGAGACCACGCCGGCGTTGGCCAGGATGATGTCCAGGCGGCCGAATTCGCTGACTCCGTCTTTCACTGTTGCCGTGAGGCCGTCCAGGTCCCGGACATCGACCTGGCGCGCGAGGATCCTGCCGCCGACGGCCTCCACCTGCCGGACGGTCTCCTCGAGCTCTGAGGTCGAAGCGCCTTCGTACGGAATGGTGTTGATGGGCGTGCACGCGTCCACGGCGATAATGTGGGCACCCTCGGAGGCCAGGCCAACGGCGTGAGAACGCCCCTGGCCGCGGGCTGCGCCGGTTATGAACGCAACTTTTCCTTCAAATCGTCCAGCCATAGCGGATTCTCCATTTCATTCAAGGCTGCACGGTGCCACCGTACAGATTGTGTTGATTTATCTCACACTACATGCTCGCATCGAACAAATGGAGGCTTTTTCCAAACCAATCTCAACGAATGCTAACGTCGGCCTCGTATGGCGGACCGCTCGGAGAACAATTACGGCACTGGTTGCCATTATGTCGGAGGGCGGTGTACGTTGTTGTGGTAATCACAGAACACGCCACCAAGTTGCAGCGGGAGAGCCCGGCACACCCCGTCGGCGCCGTAGGAGCAAATCCTCCCCAGGAATCTCTCAGGCCCATGTACCGCTGCAGCACGGCAACTCTGGAAAGCAGCCCAATTATGACCCTGTGACCGCATGGGGACGGGCTCACCGACGGTGCAAGCTGCTCCTGCCACAGTCAGGAGCGGTGGAAACTCTCAGGTCCAATACAGAGCGGGGAGGAACCCGACACCGGCGCCCCTAGGGCACGGCTACCCGATGGAGTTCCTCATGACCGCCCAATTTAATGCTGCCACCTTCGTTGACCGGCACATCGGCGCCCGCCGCCAGTCCGACGTCGACGCCATGCTGAAGGCTGTCGGCTACGACACCGTCGACGCACTGGTGGACAGCGCCGTTCCGAAAGACATCCGCCAGGACTCCGACCTCGCGCTCACCGCGGCCCTCAGCGAGGTGGAAGTCCTCGCCGAACTGCGCAGACTGGCCGCGAAGAACAAGACGGCCGTGCAGATGATCGGGCAGGGCTACTACGACACCGTGACGCCGCCGGTGATCCGCCGCAACATCCTCGAAGCCCCGGCCTGGTACACGGCCTACACGCCGTACC
>JBKPJW010000295.1:0-10791 GCA_046730875.1 Actinomycetota bacterium
GCTCAAGAGCATGATTGTCAGCCTCAAAAAGCCTGCAGAAGGGTAGCGAATAGCAGCGCGGACCCGTCACCTTGGGGGGTGACCGGTCCCCGTTTCATGCTCCCCGGCCTGGTGCCCTAGTTGCAGCAGGACCAGGGGCTAGGCCAGGTGCCGCTCCTCGACGCCGTTGTACTCGCTCAACGGGCGGATCAGGGAGTTTGAATTAAGCTGCTCCATGATGTGCGCCGTCCAGCCGGTGATCCGGCTGGCAACGAACAGCGGAGTGAAGGTGGCGGTATCGAAGCCCATGAGGTGGTAGGTGGGTCCGGTGGGGTAGTCGAGGTTCGGTTTGATCCCCTTCGCCTCGTCCATCGCCGTCTCGAGCCCGTTGTAGAGACCGAGCAGCTCGGGCCGGCCGTAGTGGGCGATCATCTTGTCCAGGGCCGACTTCATGGTGGGCACCCGGGAGTCGCCGTGCTTGTAAACGCGGTGGCCGAAGCCCATCACCTTCTTCTTCTGGGCCAGGGCGTCCTCCATCCAGGCCTTGGCCCGGGCGGCCGCGTCCTCCAGTGATTCCTCGGGCCGGATGCCGATCTCATCGAACGTGTGCATCACGGCCTCGTTTGCGCCACCGTGGAGCGCGCCCTTGAGGGCGCCGATAGCCCCGGTTACCGCTGAATGCAGATCCGCCAGCGTTGAGGTGATCACGCGGGCAGTGAAGGTGGAGGCATTGAAGGAGTGCTCTGCGTACAAAATCATGGAGACGTTGAAGGCGTCGACCACTTCGGGGACGGCTTCCTCCCCGAAGGTCATCCAGAGGAAGTTGGCGTCGTAGCCCAGGTCATCGCGAGGCTCTACGAGCTCCAGCCCGTGACGGCGGCGCTGGTCGTAGGCCACGACGGCGGGCATCGCAGCGAAAAGATCGAGTGCCTTGGCCATGTTGGCCTCGCGGGAGGAATCCTCGGCCAGGGCGTGCCGGGCCCCCATGACGGAGGTGGCAGTCCGGCAGACATCCATGGGATGGGAGGTTGTGGGCAGCGCGTCGATCACTTGTTTGACCACCGGGTCCAGGGCGCGGCCGGCGCGTTCCCTGGCGGTGAACTCCGCCAGCTGATCGGGGGTGGGCAGCTCGCCGTTCCACAAAAGGTAGGCGACCTCCTCGAAGCTGCACCTGGCGGCGAGCTCCTGTACGGGATAGCCGCGGTACAGCAGCGAGTTGGTGTCGGGGTTGACCTTGGAGACCGCGGTGTAGTCAACCACGACACCGGCGAGGCCTTTTTTGATGTCCTGTTCAGCCATGCTGAAACTCCTTTGTTTCTGACGCCTATTCCGGCACAAGCCGGGTTGGGTGGGGCTTACTTACCGGGGATCTGGAAATTGAAGACCCCTGTGTCAAAACGGTTGTAAGCCTCATAGTCAACGAGGTCATACAAACGCGCACGGGTCAGCATGCTTCCAACCTGTGCCTCCTGGGTTCCGTCGGCCTTAATCGATTCCAGAGTACGCTCCGCAGCGCCCATGGCACTACGGAGCAGCGTCACCGGATAAATCACCATATTGACGCCGACGCCGGCCAGTTCCTCCACCGTGAACAGCGCGCTCTGGCCGAATTCGGTCATGTTGGCCAGGATCGGCACGTCGACGGCGTCACGGATGGCGCGGAACTCGTCCAGGTCCTTCATCGCTTCGGGGAAGATGGCGTCCGCTCCGGCCTCCACGAGCGCCCGGGCGCGGTCCTGCGTGGCCGCCAAACCGTCGGTGGCGCGGATATCCGTGCGTGCCATGATCAGGAAGTTCGGGTCCCTGCGGGCATCGGCCGCCGCACGAATCCTTTTCGTGGCGGTATCGAGGTCCACCACGTTCTTGCCGTCCAGGTGCCCGCACCGTTTGGGGTTGAACTGGTCCTCGATGTGGCAGCCGGCCAGGCCGGCGTTCTCGAGTTCCTGGACAGAGCGGGCCACGTTCATGGGCTCGCCGAAGCCGGTGTCGGCGTCGACGATCGCCGGCAGGTCGGTCATCCGGGCGATCTGCCCGGCGCGGGTGGCGACCTCGGTGAGCGTGGTCAGCCCGATGTCCGGCAGGCCGAGGTCGTTGGCGAGGACGGCGCCGGAGATGTACACCCCGGAAAAGCCCTTCTCCTCGATCAGCCGCGCGGAGAGCGGGTTGAACGCGCCCGGGAACTGCGCAATGGTGCCGGAGGCGAGGAGTTCGCGGAACCGGACCCGCTTCTGTTCCGGGGTGACTTTCGAGTACAGCATCAGAAAAGTCCCTTCGGTGCGGCGGCGAGGTCGATCACGCCGTCGGCCGCCTGGATGTTCAGCTGGTCCAGTTCGCCGGCGGCGAGTTCGGGCAGCCGGGAGGCAGCGTCCAGGAAGCGCTCGATTTCCTCGTCGGCCACCAGCCCGGCGGCGAGGGTGCGGAACTTGTTGACGTACTGCTCCCGCGCGAACGGACGGGCGCCCAGCGGGTGGGCGTCGGCGACGGCGATCTCGTCGGTGATGACGGTGCCGTCCGTCAGGGTGATTTCCACGGATCCGCCGAAGGCCTTCTCGGCGATGTCGAGGGAGTGGTAGCGCCGGGTCCATTCCGGGTCTTCCACTGTGGTGACCTTGTGCCAGAGTTCCACGGTGTCGGGGCGGGCGGCGCGGGCGGGGGCGTAGGAATCGACGTGGTGCCAGGCGCCGTCCTGCAGGGCGACCGTGAAGATGTAGGGGATTGAGTGGTCCAGCGTCTCGCGGCTCGCCGTGGGATCGTACTTCTGCGGGTCGTTGGCGCCGGATCCGATCACGTAGTGCGTGTGGTGGCTGGTCTTGATCAGCACCGACGCCACATTGGCGGGATCGGTAACCTCGGGGTGCTCGTTGTGCAGCTTGCGGGCGAGGTCAATCCAGGCCTGCGCCTGGTATTCGGCCGAGTGTTCCTTGGTGTACGTGTCCAGAATGGCCCGCTTGGCCTCGCCCGCTTCCGGGAGCGGAACCGTGTAGGAGGCATCCGGCCCGTCGAGCATCCAGGCGATCACGCCGTCTTCGCCTTCGTAGATCGGCACCGGGGAGGTCTGCCCGCGCATCGCGCGGTCCGCGGACTCAACCGCCATCTTGCCGGCGAACGCGGGGGCGTGGGCCTTCCAGGTGGAGATTTCGCCCTTGCGGGACTGCCGGGTGGCGGTGGTGGTGTGGAGGGCCTGGCCGACGGACTGGAAGATGGTCTCGACGTCGAGGTCCAGCAGCGTGCCGATGCCGGCTGCCGCGGAGGGGCCGAGGTGGGCCACATGGTCGATCTTGTGCTCGTGCAGGCAGATGGCCTTGACCAGGTTCACCTGGATCTCGTAGCCCGTGGCGATGCCGCGGATCAGGTCCGGGCCGCTGGAGCCGACGTGCTGGGCGACGGCCAGGATCGGCGGGATGTTGTCGCCCGGGTGGGAGTAGTCCGCGGCGAGGAACGTGTCATGGTAGTCGAGTTCGCGGACCGCGACGCCGTTGGCCCAGGCGGCCCATTCGGGGGAGACGCGCTCTTCGATGCCGAAGACCTTGGAGCCCTTGCCGCCGGTGGTGGGCCCGTGGGTGAGAGCCTGGGCCCGGGCCGCGACGATCGGGGCACGGTTCAGCGACGCGATCGCTACGGAGGCGTTGTCGATGATCCGGTTGATCACCATGTCGGTGACGTCAGCGGTGACATCCACGGGGTCCGCGGCGACCTTGGCGATCTTGTAGGCAAGCTGGTCCTCGCGGGGCAGGTTTTCCTCGCTCTTGTAAACGCGGACGTGGTGTTCCTTAACCATGGTGCTCCTTGTAGTGAGGTGTATGCGTTGCTTTGACGTGGGAAAGACTGCGGTGCAGGTGGAGCGTGGTGGCGGCCTCGGCCAGCCGCGGGTTGCCGGCAGCGATCGCCTCGGCAATCGCGGCGTGCTCGGCGGCGGCGGCGGTGAGCCGTGCGGCGTCGTCGGCGGCCAGACGGCGAACCCGGACGAGGTGGACGCGGAGGCTGCGCATGGCCTGGACGAGGTAGGCGTTGGAGATCGCGGCGTCGATGGCTGCGTCCAGGCGGCCGACCAGCCCGTAGTAGTCATGCAGGGAGGGAGCCTGGCCGCTAATGAGTTCCGGGGCACGGAGCAGCTCGCGCCGGAGCTGTTCGAAGGTCGCCGGGTCGCCGCGCTCGGCTGCCAGCGCGGCGGCTTTGCCTTCGAGGGTCTCGCGCAGTTCAAACAGTTCATCGATGTCGTCCAGGGAAATATCGGTCACGACGACGCCGCGGCCGCCCGCCGGCGTCGTCAGCCCCTCAGCCGTGAGCCGGCTCAGTGCCTCCCGCAGCGGGGTGCGTGAGACGCCGAGGCGCTCGGACTGTTCTACCTCGGCGAGCACCGTTCCGGGCAGGAGACGCCAGTCAATGATGTCGTCGCGCAGGATCGCATAGGCCTTGTCGCTGGCGCGCATCCTGCCTCCCTTGGCGGTCGCTCTATAGTGCTGGACAATCCTCAGTGTATACAAAGACCTGAGTTTTGCCTACCAGGTAGTGAGAATAACCCCTATAACGATTATCTATGTATACAGAACCCTTGTTTTGCTGCTCTGCCACGGTCTACCATGGGCTGCATCACAACGTCGTGGACAGGATGTATGCCATGGTCAACAAGAGCTACCGGGCCGCCTATGAGCGGAGCGTGGCGCAGCCCGCAGAGTTCTGGCTGGACGCCGCGCGGGGGATCTCCTGGTCCACGCCGCCGCGGCGTGCGCTCGATTCCAGCAGGGCACCGCTTTACGACTGGTTTCCCGACGGCGTCCTGAACACGTCCTATAACGCCCTCGACCGGCACGTGGCCCAGGGGAGGGGCGCGCAGGATGCCCTGATCTACGACTCCGCGATGCTGGGCATCCAGCGGCGCTACACGTACGCGGAACTGACGGACCTAGTGGCCCGATTCGCCGGAGTGCTCCGCCGCCGCGGAGTCGGCAAGGGCGACCGTGTGGTGATCTACATGCCGATGATCCCCGAGGCTCTGATCGCGATGCTGGCTACCGCCCGGCTCGGAGCCGTGCACTCGGTGGTCTTCGGCGGTTTTGCCCCGAAGGAGCTCGCCGCCCGCATCCGGGACGCCGCTCCCGCTGCCGTGGTCACCGCGTCCGGCGGCATCGAGCCCTCGCGCCGGATTGAATACCTGCCCGCCGTCGCCGAGGCCCTCGGTATTGCCGGCGCCCCGGACACCCCGGTGCTGGTCAAGGCCAGGGAAGGCTTCGGCACGTCCGCGGCCGAACACGCAGGGTGGCTCGACTGGGATGCCGAGATGGCCTCCGCCGAGCCTGCTGCGCCGGTGGACGTCACGGCGACGGATCCGCTGTACATCCTCTACACATCGGGCACCACCGGAACGCCGAAGGGCGTTGTGCGGGACAACGGCGGCCATGCCGTGGCGCTGACATGGACCATGGAAAACATCTACGACGTCGGACCGGGTGACGTTATGTGGACCGCCTCGGACGTCGGCTGGGTAGTGGGCCACTCCTACATCGCCTACGGGCCGCTGCTGGCTGGTGCCACCACGGTGCTGTACGAAGGAAAACCGGTGGGCACCCCCGACGCCGGCGCATTCTGGCGGGTGATCCAGGATCACAACGTCAACGTGCTTTTCACCGCGCCCACCGCCCTGCGTGCCATCCGCAAGGCGGACCCCGAGGCGAAACTCCGGGACAAGTACGACATTTCCAGCCTGCGCACCTTGTTCGCGGCCGGGGAGCGCCTGGACACCGATACTTTTCACTGGGCCTCCAGGGTCCTCGGCGTTCCGGTGGTGGACCACTGGTGGCAGACCGAGACCGGCTGGGCCATTTGCGCCAACCCCCGCGGCCTCGATGAGCTGCCGATCAAGGCAGGCTCGCCCAGCGTCCCGATGCCCGGTTTCCGCCTGAACATCGTCGACGGCGCCGGCGGGGACGTCGAGGCCGGCACGGAAGGCAACATTGTCCTCGGCCTGCCGCTGCCGCCCGGCACGCTGACCACGCTGTGGCGCAACGACGAACGGTATGTTTCCTCCTACCTCCAGGCGTTTGATGGTTACTACGCCACGGGCGACTCCGGCTACCGGGACCAGGACGGGTACGTCTATGTCATGGGCCGGACGGACGACATCATCAACGTCGCCGGACACCGGCTCTCCACCGGGGCCATGGAACAGGTGATCGGCCAGCATCCGGCCGTCGCCGAATGCGCCGTGATCGGCCTCGCCGACCCGCTTAAGGGCCAGCGGCCGAGTGGCTACGTCGTCCTCAAAGCGGGCGTGGATGTTCCCGCAGACGTGCTGGCCAAGGACCTGGTCGCCCTGGTCCGGCGCGACATCGGGGCGGTGGCCGACTTCAAGCACGTCACCGTCGTGGAGGCCCTGCCGAAGACGCGGTCCGGAAAGATCCTGCGCAAGACCATGCGCCAGATCGCCGACGGCGACGACTACGTGGTGCCGTCCACGATCGAGGACGCAGGCGTGATTGACCGGCTGCTGGAAACCCTGCGTCCCGCCGTGGAATAGCCGGCGTTGTTTACGACGGCTGGCGGTTCCAGCGGTACTCGTTCTCCGGCCGGCCGGGCGCGCCGTAGCGTGCGGCACGGGAAACTGTACCGGCGTCGGCGAGGTACTCGAGGTAGCGCCGGGCAGTGACCCGGGACATGCCCAGCGCCTCCATGACTTCGCTGGCTGACACTGCCCCGTCCTGCCGTTTGATGAAGTCCTGGACGGAGTCGAGCGTGGACACGGCCAGGCCCTTGGGCAGCGAGACCTCCGACGGAGCCCGCAGGCTGGCGAAGGCCTGGTCCACGTCGCTTTGGGACGCCCGGGCGCCCGCGGACCCGGTCCCGGGCGAGGCCAGCTGCTCGCGGAAGAGCCTGTAGCTGGCGAGTTTGTCCGCAAAGGTGGCATACGTGAACGGTTTGATCAGATACTGGACCACGCCCGTGGCCACCGCGCTGCGGACGATATTCAGTTCCCGCACGGCCGTGATGGCGATGATGTCCGCGAAGAGTCCGGCCGCCCGCATCCGGCGCGCGATGTCCAGCCCGTGCAGGTCTGGCAGGTTCATGTCCAGCAGAACCAGTTCCACCGGATTGCCCGCGGCCGCGAATTCGGTGAGCAGGCGCAGGGCGGACTGGCCGTCCGGCGCCGAGCCCGCCAGGGTGAAGCCCGCCAGCCTTTCTATGTAGGCGGCGTGCGCCGCGGCAGCTATGGGCTCGTCTTCGACGACGAGCACCCGGATGTCGCTCATGGCTGATCCTCTGTTGTAACCGGCAGCCTGACGCGGAACAGGGCTCCGGCCGGGCTGGTGATTGTCATGGTACCGCCCAGGCGCTGCACGGCCTGGCGGACCAGGGCCAGGCCCAGGCCCCGGCCGAAAGGTCCCGTTGCCTTGGTGCTGAAACCGTGGCGGAAGACGTCGTCCACGGACGCGGGGTCGATCCCGGGGCCACTGTCCTCCACCGTAATCTCGACGGCGGAGCCGGTGGTCTCGACGGTCAGCTCCACGAGCCGGGGCGGCGGCGCTTCTGCCGCGGCGTCGATTGCGTTGTCCAGCAGGTTCCCCAGGATGGCCACCAGGTCCTGCACGGCCAGTCCGGTCACTGCCGTGGAACCGCCGGCACTCAGGATCAGTTCGACACCGCGCTCATGGGCTTCGGCTGCCTTGCCCATGATCAGGGCGCCAAGTACCGGTTCCTCGATGGAGCTCACAATGTCATCGGTCAGTCGCTGGCTGAGTTCCAGGTCCTTGGTGGCGAAGTCCAGCGCCTCGGGGGTCCGGCCCAGTTCCATCAGCGAGACGATGGTGTGGAGCCGGTTTGCATGTTCATGGGTCTGCGCGCGGAGGGCGTCCGAGAGTGTGCGCATGGTTTCGAGTTCGCTGCCCAGGGATTCGATTTCGGTACGGTCGCGGATGGTGGCCACCGTACCGTAGGCAGGAGTCCCGTGGGCAGGGGTGCCGTCGACGGGAGCGGCGGAATCCGCTCCACGGTCGCGGGCTCCGTTGGTTGCAGGGCCCACCGCCGGACCCTGGTTGACCACCAGGATCCGGGAGCCGGTCAGGTGGATCTCGTCGAGCGCGGTCCGGCCCGATTCGAAGAGCTCCTTCAGGCTGGGTGCCAGCGGCAGGTCCGAGAGGGAAGGGGCCGCCTGGCGCCCGCGTTCGCCGCCGCTGCCTCCGGGCTGTTTCCGCAGACCCAGCAGTTCCGCGGCCTGGTCGTTGTACATCACCACTTTGCCTTTGGGGTCGATGAGGATCACGCCCTCGCGCACCGAATGAAGCACCGATTCGTAGTACGCAAAGAGCTGGCCCAGCTGTTCCGGCCCCCAGCCGCGGGTCACCCGGCGCAGGTACCGTCCCAGGAGCCAGGACGCCACCGACCCGCCGACCAGCAGCGCCAGGGCAATTGCGAGCAGCGCTGGCAGCCTGCCGGAGACCGCGACGTCCACCGCCCGGACGGTCACGCCGGCGGCCACGAGCGCCCGCACCTTGCCGTCGGCGTCCTTGACCGGGGCGATGGTGCGCACTGACGGGCCGAGGGTGCCGGCCGTGACCTCCGTGAACACCTGCCCGTTGAGGGCGGCATCGATGGAGCCGATGTACGGCTTTCCCAGTTCCTCACTGCGCGGATGGGTCCACCGCGTGCGGTCCGGGGCCATGATCGTGACGAAATCCGCGTCCGCGTCATTCATGACCTTCAGGGCGTACGGCTGAAGCAGGGCGGAAGGATTGGCGGTGCCGGCAGCGGCCAGGACGAAGGGAGCATCGGCCACTGTGGTGGCGATGCCGGCCATCCGCCGCCCGGCCTCGCTGTACGCATGATCACGGGCATCGACGAACGTTGCCGTGCCGACGATGGCCGTCAGCGCCACCATGAACAGCAGGTGGGCCACAAACAGCCTGCGTGCGATGCTCCAGGGGTGGATCATCAACGCCTTCCATGACCAATATGAACGCAAGGGTGATGCGCGTCACCCTGTCATCAATGATGGGTTTACACGCAAGAACGGACATGAGCGGACCAGAACCTTGGACCGCCGAAGTCCAGCCTATCCAAGGAGAACACCATGGCCTCTCAACGAGGAGAGTCAGCAGCACCGGCCGACGTCCCGGCCAAGAAGCGCAAGGGGCTGGACAAGTCCCACTACCTTTATATTGCAGTCATTGTCGCCGTGATCGCGGGTGCCCTCGTCGGCCTGCTGTTCCCCGAGTTCGGCAAAGCCATGAAGCCGCTGGGCGACGGCTTCATCAAGCTCATCAAGATGATGATCGGCCCCGTAATCTTCTGCACCATCGTGCTCGGGATCGGCTCCATCGCCAAGGCTGCCACGGTCGGCAAGGTCGGCGGCCTGGCGCTCGCCTACTTTATGGTCATGTCCACCTTTGCCCTGGCGATCGGTCTCGTGGTGGGCAACCTGATCCACCCGGGCGAGGGCCTGAACCTCGCGCCGTACGATCCGAACAAGAAGGCGGCCGCCGACAGCACCGTTGACTTCCTGTTGGGCATCATCCCCGGCGACATTCCCGTCTTGCCGACCCTCCTCGCCGCGATCCTGGTCGGTTTCGCCGTGCAGAAGATGGGCCCGCAGGGCGCCCCGATCCTCAAGGCCGTCGGCTACGGGCAGGCTCTCGTGTTCCGCATCCTCATCATGATCATGTGGCTGGCCCCGCTCGGCGCCTTCGGCGCGATCGCCGCCGTCGTCGGTGCCACCGGCATGCAGGCCATCTTCAGCATGTTCACCCTGATGGGCGCCTTCTACGTCACCTGCGCCCTGTTCATCGTCGTGATCCTCGGCGGCCTGCTCAAGGTGGTCGCAGGCGTCAACATCTTCCTGCTCATGAAGTACCTGGCCCGCGAATACCTGCTCATCTTCTCCACGTCCTCCTCCGAGGCGGCGCTGCCGCGCCTGATCGCGAAGATGGAACACCTCGGCGTGTCCAAGCCGGTGGTGGGCGTCACCGTCCCCACGGGCTACTCCTTCAACCTTGACGGCACGGCCATCTACCTGACCATGGCCTCGCTCTTCGTCGCCAACGCCATGGGCACCCCACTGGACCTTGGTGCCCAGGTTTCCCTCCTGGTGTTCATGATCATCGCCTCCAAGGGTGCTGCCGGCGTCACCGGCGCCGGGCTCGCCACGCTGGCCGCCGGACTGCAGGCGCATGCTCCGCAGCTGCTGGGCGGCGTGGGCATGATTGTCGGGATCGACCGCTTCATGTCCGAGGCGCGTGCCTTGACCAACTTCACCGGCAATGCCGTCGCCACGGTGCTGATCGGCACCTGGGTCAAGGAGGTCGACGGCGAACGCGTCGGCCGGGTCCTCTCCGGTGCCGAGCCGTTTGACGAAGTGACCATGCTCGCCGGCCACGGGCACGGCGAGGATGCCGCCTCCGAGCCGACTCCGCCGGCGCCCGCGTACACGTAGGCTCGGCCCGCCTGACCCGAGAATCACCAAAAACTGCCCGGACGCGCAAGCATCCGGGCAGTTTTTTGCCTTGGGCCGCGCTGGGGCCAAGGCCAGGGCCAGTCCCGGGCTGCGGCCCCTTTTTTCCGGAAGTAACCTTCGAGTTCTACCGGAAGGTCAAGGCTCAAATTGCGGCGGTTGTCAAGGTCCGCCGAATACCGTGGCGGGCGCTGTAACCTTGGGAGGAATACGCTGGGCTCCCGGAGCGGAGCCAGCAATGCCAAGCACGACCATCGCCGTCATCGAAAGTGTGGATAGATACGTGAGCAGCGAACAGGGTTCAGCAACTCTGGAAGGCACCGAACTCGATCTGGAAGACGCCGTCATGGGTCCCACCGGGCGGCCCCACCGCG
>JBKPJW010000296.1:0-14312 GCA_046730875.1 Actinomycetota bacterium
ATATTCTCGCCAAATCCCCCGCCAAGGAGTCCTGAGTGAAAGTCGTCATCGTCGGTGCCGGAAGCGTCGGTTCCTCGATCGCCCGCGAGCTGCTGGCCCACAAGCACGAAATCCTGCTGATCGACGAGAAGCCGGAGGTGATCGGCCGCAGCGGCCTGCGCGGCGCGCACTGGCTGGTCGGTGATGCCTGCGAGCTGAGCACCCTCCAGGACGCCAAACTTGAGGACGCCGACGTCGTGGTCTCCGCTACCGGCGACGACAAGGTCAACCTGGTGGTCTCGCTGCTGGCGAAGACGGAATTTGGCGTCGGCCGCACCGTCGGCCGGGTCAACAACCCCAAGAACGACTGGATGTTCGACGACTCCTGGGGCGTCGACGTCGCGGTTAACACCCCGCAGCTCATGACAGCCCTCGTGGAGGAGGCCGTGGAGATCGGGGACCTCGTCCGGCTGCTGACGCTGCAGACCGGAGTGTCCTCACTGGTGGAGTTCACAGTCCCGCACGACTCCCACGTGATCGGGCTGACTGTGGGCAATGTCCAGTGGCCGGAGGACTCCACGCTGGTGGCGATCCTGCGGGACCAGGCGCCCATCACCCCGAGCCGCGACGACGTGATCGACGGCGGCGACGAACTGTTCTTTGTGACCACGATCGCGGCGGAGGACGAACTCCGCGCCCTCCTGGCGCCCGAATCCCCGCTCGAGGATCAGCACCCGGTGACCTCGGACCAGCACGGCCACGACACCCAGCCGGGCGGGGACGACGGCTTCGAAGGTTAAAAACCCGCCTGAAACCCGTTGCGCTATCAGTAATGGTCGTTCCCAGCCGTGGGAGCGACCATTACTGATAGCGCATCCGGTGTGTTGCCCGGCGGTCTGGGTTGTCCGGTCAGCTGGGCTGGCCGGGCTTTTCGGCCGCCGCGGGGACGGGGGCCGGCCGCGTCAGCAGCCAGGCGATCCAGACGCCGAGGATGTAGAGCGGGGCGCCCATGAGGAGGCGGGTGGTGGCGAGGGCAGCAATGCCCTGCTCCCCCATGAAGTAAAGCGGCACCTGCACCAAAAGTCGCAGGACCAGCACAGCAACAATCACCCAGGTGCCGATCGCGTAGGCCTTGACCCGTTTCGGGTCCTTTCGCCATTCCAGGCCCTCGTTGCGGATGAAACCGAAGAGCAGGCCCGCGATCGGCCAGCGCACGGCCACGGAAATGGACATGGCCAGGATGTAGCCAATGTTGGTGAAGAATCCCAGCACGTAGAAGTTCTCTGCCTTGCCGGTGGAGGTGGCTAGCCATGCGGAGAGTCCGACGCCGACGAATCCCGCCAGCGCCTGCGTCAGCGGCTTGCGCTGGATCAGCCGTGCCACGGTGAAGCCGGCGGCCACCGCCAGGGACGCGGTCACGGCCATCGACAGGTTCTCCCTGTCGATGGTGAAGGCAATCAGGAACACGAGGCCCGGCAGGATGCTCTCGGCGATGCCCTGAACGCCGCCGGCGCTCTTCAGTACGTCAATGTTGCCGTTGCTCGACCGGTGCAGGCCGGCTTTTGCCGCATAGTCGCCGGCAAGCTGGGCAACTGTGGGCTGGGATGCTGCGGGCTGGGATGCCGGGGCCGGGGCAGCGGCGGGCTGGGCTCCAGCGGGCTGACCAGCAACGGTCGTGGAAAGGTCCCGGTCGGCGCGGCGGGAGTCCCCCGGTTCATGCCGGACGGTGTCAGGGAGGTCCCGCTGGGGGGCCCGCTGGGGTGCCCGCTCGGGGTGTTCAGGCAAGGTCATTGCTCCTCCTGGCGGGAAAGTATTTCGTAGCGGGGATTGAAGATCGTGGGCAAACCGTCGCGCATGGTGACCATGCCCTCGAGCCGGAGCTCAGTCCCGGCGTCGACGCCAGGGATCCGGCGCCGCCCCAGCCACACGACGCGCAGTCGCTCCTTGGGACCTACGGGCCGCTGTCGCTGTTCACCGGGACGCACGCGTTGGGTGGACACTGCGGCGGCGGGCAGGTTGGCGTTCGCACCGGTCTTCGGACCGGCTTTGGCGCCCAATGCCGCGAAACGGGAGACGGGAGCGGGCGCATCGCGATCGATCACGATCGCGATGAACGATGCCACCTGGTTGGCCGGCACGTAGGTGACAGACTCGATGAAGCCGTGGCAGAGCACCCGTCCGCGGTCCGGCAGCTCCCGGACCGACGTGGCGGCGGTTGCTTTCCTGCCGGCGGCATCAGCCAATCTGGGTTATCTCCGGTCCGCGTTCGGGTTGTTCGAATTCGGGCGCCGCCTGTGGCGACGGAGCGGGCGCGGTGTCCTTGGGCAGGCGGAGCTGCAGCAGATCACGCGGAGGCATGGGGTTCTCGCCGCGGACGACGACGATCTGCCGGAACAGCCCTTCCAGGCCCGCTGCCGCGTCGCGGTCTAGTGCCGCCTCGCCGCCGAAGACGCCGCGGAGGAACCAGCGCGGGCCGTCCACGCCGATAAAGCGGGCCACACGGTACCCCTGGCTGCCGTCCGCACCACCTGCGGGAAGCTTGGCCACGAGCTCGGTGCCGAAATCGCCCTCGATCTCCTCAACCTGGCCGCCCTGGCTGCCGACCGACTGGCCGATCTGCTCACGGATTTCATCCCACAGGCCCTCGGAACGCGGTGCGGCGAAGGCCTGCAGCTGCAGGCTCGAGCCCTCCAGGTCCATCGTGACGGCGACGACGCGCTGGCTGGCCTCTTCAACTTCCAGTCGGAGCTGGAGGCCTTCGCGGGGGGCGATCAGGAGCGCACCGAGGTCCACGTAACCGTCCTGGCTCTCGATTTCCGAGACGTCGAAGGGCCCGGTCGCGGCCCGGCCGGCGGTCTTGGCGTCGTCGCCGGCCGGCGTCCCGGCGCCGTCAACAGCAGCTTCCGTGGCCTCGTCCGGCTCTGACAGCTGCTCCTGCTTGGCTTTCCTGCCGCGCCCAAAAACCATCGGGTTGTCTCCTTCAGTTGTGATCCTGTGCCGCCCAGTTGTAATCCTGTGCCGCCGCCAGGCGCCGTCCTGGCGCCTGCCCGCCCGCTACCCTGCGGCCGTCTGCTCGGTTTTGTCCTGCACCGCTGATCTTGCCTCAGTGCCTGTTTTACTGCAGAGCCTATGTTGCTTCAGTGCCCAAATCGCTTCAGTGCCTATGTGCGTCAGTATGCTTGTCGGCACAACTGCAACAGGGGCACTGCAGCGACAGGGGTACTACAAAATCCCTGATGGCACTCGTGCCCAAGCCGGGACCTGCGATCAGGCCGGTCCGCCGAAACCGCCGGTGGAGCCGAAGCCGCCTCCGCCGCGGACCGAGCCGTCGAGCTCCTGGACGGGGAGGAACCTCGCGTACTCCACGCGCTGAATGACCATCTGTGCAATTCTATCGCCGCGCCGCAGCTCGATCGCCTTGTCGCGGTCCGTATTGAGCAGTGTCACCGCGATTTCTCCGCGGTAGCCGGCATCAACCGTGCCGGGGGCGTTCACAACAGTCAATCCGTGCTTCGTGGCGAGGCCGGACCGGGGGTGGATCAACGCAACGAAACCGTCCGGGAGCGCAATCGAGACGCCCGTCGGTACCAGGCGGCGCTCCCCCGGAGCGAGGACAACGTCTTCACGGGCGCGAAGGTCGGCGCCGGCGTCGCCCGGGTGCGCATACGACGGCGGCTCAAGCCCGTCGTCGAGCATTTTCAGCTGTACCGTCAAAGTGGGGGTTCCGTAGGGTGCATCGCTGGCCGTCAGTGCGGCACTTGCGACGGCGGTGTTTTCTTCAGTCACAGTCCCTCACTCTAACGCCAGCAGGGACCATCGTCCTAGCGGCCGATGGCGGCTCCGCCCCCGTCGCTGGCGAAGTTGTTACCGCGCTACTGCTGGCCTGCCTCGGCGTTCAGCGCAGCCAAAGCCGAGATGAAATAGCCCGCGAAAGATGAAAAGCTGTGCTTATGCCCGAATCCAGCGCAGCAGCGCCTGCCCCCAAGAGCGCCCCGAGCGACTCCACTGTCCTCTACACCGAGAAGCTCTGGCCGAACTTCTGGATCTGGCTGGTGTCCGCGGGGTTCTCGAGCGCAGGGATCCTCATGCTGGCGCCCATCAGCATCTGGGCCGGCATTACCGCAGCGATCGTGCTCTTCATCATCATCTGCGTGCTACTGGTGCTGTCCACGCCGTCAATCACCGTCACGACCACCACACTGAAAGTGGGCAGGGCCACGATCGAACGAGGCTTCCTGGGCAAGGCAACGGCGTTCCGGGGTAAGGAAGCGACGGCGGAACGGGGCACGCGGCTCAACGGGCTGGCGTTTCTGTGTATCCGGGGCTGGGTCGATCCGGTGGTCCGGATCGAGATCGAGGACCCCTCGGATCGCACCCCCTACTGGCTCACATCCACCCGCCACCCGGAGGAATTAATCGCCGCTCTCAGCTCCTGACCGCTTCTCCTTCCGCGTTCTCCTCATCGCTTCCAACGGCCGGACTCCCCGGCTGCCACGGGCCTAGCCCTCGCAGTCCTTGCAGTATTTGAGACCGTCCTTCTCGCGGGCAACCTGCGAACGGTGGCGGACGAGGAAGCAGGAGGCACAGGTGAATTCGTCTGCCTGGGCGGGCAGGACCCGGACCAGCAGTTCCTCCCCGGACAGATCAGCGCCGGGAAGTTCGTAGCCTTCGGCGAGGTCGGACTCGTCTTCATCCACCACAGCGGAAGGCTTCTCCGTACGCCGCGCCTTCAGGGCCTCAATGGATTCCTCACTGAGGTCCTCTTCGGTCTTACGGGGCGCATCGTAATCAGTCGCCATTATTTGTTGCTCACACTCCGCATCGTTCGATTGGTTCGCCGCCCCAGAACGCCTGCCGGGATGGTAACCCTGGGGCTCCGGGAGCGGTTCACCGATGTCAACGCCGGACATGCGGTTTTTGTGCCCGGTGTCGGGTCATTTTTGCTTAAGCTCCCCCCGAATGCCAGAGCCCGCGGCTCTCCCGCCCGCGATCCTTTCCGCAGTCCGGTCAAAACCGGCGTAAAGTCGCGGAAAATCGCGGCGCGCCTGCCGTCCTAACCCGAAATGCGTCCCGCTGGTGGCAGAGTTTCGATTGTTAGTAATGCCAGGGTGGAGGATTTGTATGCAGGATCTACGGCTTGTAGGCGTCCACGACGACGGAGAGCATCTCCTGTTGAGTGGCACCGGCGGCGAGATGTTCCAGCTGCCGATCGATGAAGCACTTAGGGTGGCAGCCAGCCGGACGGTGGCTAAGGCCGCGTCCAGCGCGGCCGCACCGCCCATTGCCATGTCTCCGCGCGATATCCAGACCAGGATCCGCAACGGAGCCACCGCCGCCGAAGTGGCGGAGCTGTCCGGTATTCCGCTGGAGAAAGTCCAGCGCTATGAAGGACCGGTGCTCGCAGAACGCGAGTACATCGCCCAGCAAGCCCGCAAGGTCGAAGTGGCTTCCCCTGCGCCGGGCCACGATGTTTACCGGTCGGTGTTCGGTGAAAACGCGGCGTCCCTCAGCGACATGGTCGAGCACCGCCTCAGGGCGTACGGCGTCGAACCCTCCACGCTGGAGTGGGACTCCTGGCGGCGTCCCGATGGCAGCTGGAACGTGGTGGCACGCTTCGAGCCCAAACCGGGCGGACCGGCCGGGATCGGCGAGGAGCCCCCGGCCATGTGGACTTTCCATCCGGCCCGGAAATCGCTGCATAACGCCAACCGCTGGGCCCAGCAGCTAAGCGAACTGGAACCCCTCGAAGGCCCCGTGCCGACACGTCGGCTCACGGCCGTCTCCGACCGGCCCTTTGATTTCGAAACCGACGCCGAGGCCGCGGCCCGCACCGCAACCGGCCAGCACAGCATCATTCACCAGATGCTTCTCCAGCAGGACCGGATCCACCAGGAGCAGGACGCCGACGGGCTCCTGGACATGTTGCGTTCCCGTCGCGGCCACCGGGTCGGAGTAGACGAGGACGCGGACGACGCCCTCGCCATGCTCCTGAGCAGCGGCGTCCCCGCGGCCCACCCCCGGCCCGCCGAGGTACTTGCCGCGCCTGAGGATCCGCAAGCCACAGAATCCGAGTCCTTCCCCGAAGCGGCCGACGCCGGCGACCATGATCACAATGCCCCTGATGAGTCCAAGCCCGATGAAACCAAACCGGGCGAAACCGTCCCCGGGCAGCAGGCCGTTCCTGCCGCAGACACAGCCGGCACGACGGAAGTCGATGCCTTCACGCGCCGACGCGATGGCAGGCCGTCCATGATCTCCCGGCTGACCCTGGCACCGCATCCCCCCGAGGAGGACGACGTCCTGAAACTGCACGACGGCGTCAGTACCGAAACGCGCGAAGTCACCATCGCGGCCTCGCAGCTGCGCCCGGCGGCCAAACCGCCGACGGCGAGCCCGGGCCTGGATGAATTAATCGGCGGCGGGACGTCCCGGCGGCAGCACCGCGAGTCGCAGGGTTCCAACCGTAATGATGCCGGCACCGAGCAGGCGGAACGCCAGCCGGGCAAGCCGAAAAGATCAAGCGTTCCCAGCTGGGACGAAATCGTCTTCGGAACCCGCAACGATCAGTAGGCACCACGTCCGGTAGGAGGGCTCGAGCTTTCCCCGCGACTCTCCGACCCCCGTACGCAGAGCCTCAGGCGCGGGGCGGCCTCTTGCCGTCGGCCTTGAAGAATAGCAACGGGACTTCCCGTTCGGCTTTCGTCAGGGACCCGTGCTGGCCCACGACCTCCAGGGCCGTGGGCCGGACCCTGCGCGTATCGTAAAGCGCCAGGGAGTCCCGGGCCGCAATCATGACGTCGCCGATCCGCAGCGCCGCCTCGGCCCGCACGTCGCCGAACAGCCCGCCGGCAATCGCCTCTTCACGGGTGAAAGCCCATATTCTGTCCCCGAAACGGGACCGCCAGTTTGCCAGCAGGCGGGTCCGGGCGGCGTCGTCCTTTCCATCTTCGAGGTACAGGTGGACCATTCTCGGCTCGCCCGCTGTGTGCCGCACGCCGGCAATCAGGGCAGGTTCCGCGGAGTAGTCGATCCGTTGGGACTCCGGCACATCCACCATGCCGTGGTCGGCAGTCAGCAGCACCGTGGTGCCGGGCGGGAGGGTGGCGTTCAGCCGCTGCACCGTGGCATCGAGTTCTTCGAGCTGGTGCTCCCACTGGGGCGACTGGCAGCCATGGCGATGCCCTGCCTTGTCGAGCTCGTTGACGTAGAAGTACATCAGTGAGGGGCCGGCCCCGGCCATCGCTTCGGCGGCCGCGCCGGTCCGGGCGTGCGATGTGGTTCCGGTGATGAAACGCCCTCCGCGGAGTGCGGCCTCGGTCATTGCCGATGTACTGAACTGCGGGAGACTGACGGTGGTGACGTCGACGTACTCGGCCGCTTGTTCAAAAACTGTCGGGAACGGCTGCCACGTCTTCGGGTCCACGCCTGCATCCCAGCTGCCCAGCATGTTAACTACCCGGTCCTGATCCGGATCCAGCACGTCATAGCCCACCATGCCGTGCTGGCCCGCCGACAGTCCGGTGCCAAAGCTCGCAAGTGAAGCCGCGGTGGTGGACGGGAACGCCGAGTCCAATGACACGGGCACGTTGCCCTGGCCGGCCTGGAGCACTCCACGCAGGAACGGCGTGTGGGCGGTCTTCTGTTTCAACAGGTTGCGGCCCAGCCCGTCGGCGAGCACAACACACACCCGATTGGCCGGCGGAAGATTCAACTTGTTCTCGAATCCCGGGACCCCCAGGCTGGCCGCGGCGCTGGTCAGGACCTCGGCGATGGAACGGTGCCCGAACGCCGGGGCAGGCGGGAGCGGGGACGCACTGCCGGCTGCCGGCACTCTGGCAGCGGCCCCACTGGCAGCTTTCCCACTGTTGGCCGTCACACCGTTGGCCAGGGACACGACGGTCGCGTCGACGCCGGACTCGGGCGCGAACGCTGCCCCGGAAGGACTCAGCGCCGGATTTTCCAGCGGATTCTTCGCCGACTCTGGCTGACGGAGATAGGCCATGTCAGCGCTGGTGGCCGCGGCTAAGCCGGTTTCCGAACACGCCCATCCGCGGGCGGGGCGGCAAGCCCGGCCCGATGTGCTGGACCGGGGCCGCGGAGCCGGTGTTAACGGCCCGCAGGGCGCGGGCAAAGAGTTTGGCGTCCTGCACCGCCTGCAGACCGTCCGCTTCGGCGCTGATCCGAAGGACGATGTCTTCCTGCGCGATGGTGCCGCTGTAGCCGTGGTCGGCCTCGCACTGCGGGTCCCCGCAGCTGGCCGGGCCCATGTCGAGGCGCTGGCCGCCGGACCATGCAATGGAGAGCGTCAGTTCGCGGACGGGGTCGGAGGGTTTGTAGTCCTGCGGCTGGGCGTAGACGTAGCTCAGGACCACCGAGCGGATCTGTGTCACGGGGACCGATTCGGTCGAAACCTGGGCGACGGTCTGCTCGCCGGCTTCGTCGAGCTGCTGGTCGTCGACATGGGTGATGACCAGCATGTCCTCGGTCAACACGAGGACCGTGATGTGACGACGGACCTCGGCGCGGTCGAAGTGCGTCTCAAGGTGAACAAGGTGGGCCACGCAGTCGCGGCCGTCCAAAGCATCGGCGACGACGTCGGCCACGAGCCGGGGGTAGAAACCGGCCTGCTGCAGAGACCCTTCCAGGCTCTGGCCCTGCGCACTGTGATCATGGAGTCCGTGGTGGTGCGCGGTCTGGCGTCCGGGGGCGGTCGCCAGGGGCTTGGGTGTTGGAGGCTGGGAGCTCATGGTCTCCATTTTCACAGATTGACAGGGGACTTGCTAACTGCCCGGTCAGGAACGGGGGCGCCCGACGCTGTCACCGCCGCCGTCGCGGCCGCCGTCGGAGACGCCGTCGCGTTCGTGTGGCGGCCCCTCCGCCACTAAGTCGCCGGCCCCGTTGCTCCCCCGAAGCCCCACCAATTCCCCGGGGTCAAGCTACCGAACAGCGTTCCGTCGGCCGCGCAGCGTTCCCTGCGGATGCGCAGCGGCCTCGGACCTAACTGCGCATCGCCCGCCGCGCGCTGTCCGTCCGCTGGGCGGCGTTCGCAATCCTGACGTCGGCGGCAAGGATCGCGGCGCCGTCGGGCCCGGCGAGGACGGGGTTGAAGTGCACCAGCGCGACTTCAGGATGGTTGTCCTTGAGCCTGGTGAGGCGGGCGGCGAGATCCTCCAGCGCCGCGACGTCGACGGCGGGCAGGCCCTGGTACCCGAAGAGTTTCCTCGAGGCCCGAGGCGCCCGGATGAAGTCGTGGACGTCAGAACCGGAGAGCGGCGGCACCCGGTGGGCCCAGTCATCGAGCAGGTTCACGGCGTCCCCGGCCAGGCCAAATGAGATGACCGGCCCCAGCAGCGGGTCCTCGATGGCACGGAACGTGCAGGCCTGCCCCACCGGCATCATCGTCTGCACTTCCAGGGACGGGGAACCGTACCGCTCCAGGGACTTGCGCATCTGCAGCACGTTCAGTCGCAGGGACTCGGCGTCCTGGATGTCCAGCCGCACGCCGCCGAGGTCCAGCCGGTGCCGCAGCGCGGGATCTGTTGTCTTCAGCGCTACGGGCCAGCCAAGGCGCTCGGCCGCCGCCACTGCCTCCTCGGCCGTCTCGAACCCGACGGACGGAACCACCCGGATGCCGTAGTGGCCCAGCAGCCGTGCGGCTGCGTCCTGGTCCAGCCGGACGAGCTGCTCGCCGCCCACGTTGCGCAGCAGCTGCTCCAGGTCCGCCCGGGCAGCATCCGGGTGGCAGCCGTCGGGTTCCACGAACAGGCCCTGGTCCCGGTCCAGCCACTGGGCGTAACGCACGACGGCGGCAAGGGCCGCCACCGCCGCACCCGGGTTGGAGTAGCAGGGAACCGGCGGCGCGAGACGTGTCTGCTGTGATTGATCGGGCTCCACTCCGACCATGCCCTCCACATAAATGGAAGGATCAAGGATTCCGGTGAAGGCGGCAACTACGGGTTTCCCGGCCGCCGCCGAGCATTCGGCCAGCACTTCGGCGATCTTTTCGACCGTGAGGCCGCGCGCCGGAAGCAGCGCCACCACCGCCGCGTGCACAGTGTCCGCGGTCAGGGTTTCCTGCAGGCTCCGCCGCAGGGCCGGCAGCGCCAAGGACATGCCCGCGTCGAGGTCGACGTCGCCCACGATCCGTTCCACACCCAAACCCTGACGGGCGGCGCTGTCCGCGACCACCTTGCCAAGCGCGCGCGAGTTGCTGAAGACGGCGACGCCGGGGCCCTTGGGCAGCGGCTGGCTGGACACGATCTGGGCGACGTCCATGAGCTCTTCGATAGTTTCCACGCGGATCACGCCGGCCTGCCGCATCATGGCGTCGAGTGCTTCCGGCGGCGCCTGGGTGGTGCGGACGGAGTGCCCGGGCGGCAGGTTCAGGTTCATGGCGTCGGACTTGGCCACAATGACCGGCTTGGTCCGGGCCAGACGGCGGGCCAGCCGGGAGAACTTGCGCGGATTGCCGATCGATTCCAGGTACAGGCCCACTGCCGTGGTGTCGGCGTCGTCCTCCCAGAACTGCATCATGTCGTTGCCGGAGACGTCGGCGCGGTTGCCGGCGGAGAGGAAGGTCGAGATGCCTACCCGGCGGCGGCTCGAGGCCGCGTAGAGGGAGACGCCGATGGCAGCGGACTGGCTGAACAGTCCCAGCCCGCCGCGGCGGGCCAGTGAGGGTGCCATCGAGGCGTTGAGGGAGACGGCCGGGTTGGTGTTGACGATGCCCAGCGAGGCCGGGCCGATCACGCGCATGCCGTTGGCACGGGCCTGGCGCACGAGTTCGCGCTGGCGGGCCAGGCCGCGTTCGCCGTCGTCCGCGTACCCGGCGGTGGCCACCACGATCCCCTTCACTGCGGCAGCGGCGCATTCCTGGACCACCTTGGGGACCTCGTCGTACGGGACCGCAATGATGGCGAGCGTGACCGGGCCGGGGACTTCGGAAAGCCGGGCGAAGGAGAGCATGCCGGCGAGTTCCAGGGCCTCGGGGTTGATCGCGTAGATCGGCCCGGAGAAGCCGCCTTCGATGACGTGCTCGAGCAACTGGTAGCCCACGGTTCCCCACTTGCGGCTGGCTCCGATCACGGCCACGGAGGTCGGAGCGAGCAGTTCCTGGATGCTGCGGGCCTCTGCGCGGTGCTCGCGGGATTCCATCACGGCCCGGGACTTGTCGGTGGGATCGATGTTGAATTCAAGGCTGATCACGCCGTCGTCAAAGTGCCGTTTGACGTCGTAGCCGGCATCGGAGAAGACCATGAGCATCTTGCGGTTCTCCGGGAGCACTTCGGCGCTGAATTTTCGGATCCCGTTTTCGCGGGCGGCGGCCGCCAGGTGTTCGAGCAGGATGGAGCCGATGCCGCGGCCCTGGTGGGCGTCGGCGATGTTGAAGGCGACCTCGGCCTCTGCCGGGTCGTTGAGCCGGTCGTACCGTCCGATGCCAAGGATTTCACCGCCGATCGTGATCACGAGGGCCACCCGGTCCTTGTAGTCCACCTCGGTGAAGCGCTTGAGCTCCTTGCTGGACAGGCGCGCCTTGAAGGCGAAGAAGCGCATGTAAATGGACTTCTGCGACTGGCCCGCGTGGAAGGTCTGGACCGCTTCCGCGTCGGCGGGGTGGATGGGGCGCAGATGCGCTGTGCCGCCGTCGCGCAGGACAACATCGGCTTCCCAATATTCCGGATATACGCCGTCCGCGGGCTGATCCACCATAGGCTTAGCCTAGTCATAAACTTACGCAGTACCCGTTCAGCACCCCTCAGAAGGACCCACCAGCCTCATGGCACGCCGCCAAACCACGCCCCCGGCAGGGGAACCCAGCCCCGATTCCGCAGGAATATTCGTAGAGAACATCGTCGATATTGATGTCACGTCCGAAATGGAGGGCTCGTTCCTCGAGTACGCCTATTCGGTGATCTACTCCCGGGCCCTCCCGGACGCCCGCGACGGGCTAAAGCCCGTACAGCGGCGCATTCTCTACATGATGAGCGATATGGGCCTGCGCCCGGACCGCGGCCACGTCAAGAGCGCTCGTGTGGTGGGCGAGGTCATGGGCAAGCTCCACCCGCACGGCGACGCCGCGATCTACGACGCCATGGTGCGCATGGCCCAGGACTTCTCCCTTCGGCTGCCGCTGATCGATGGACACGGCAACTTCGGCTCGCTCGACGACGGCCCTGCAGCCCCCCGCTACACGGAGGCCCGGCTGGCGGCCGCTGCCCTGACCCTGACGGACCACCTCGACGAGGACGTCGTCGACTTCATTCCCAACTACGACAACCAGCTGACCCAGCCGGAGGTGCTGCCGGCCGCGTTCCCGAACCTGCTGGTTAACGGCGCCACAGGCATCGCCGTCGGCATGGCCACGAACATGGCCCCGCACAACCTCGTGGAGGTCATCGCCGCCGCCCGGCACCTGATCGACAACCCGGATGCCACGCTCGAGGACATGATGAAGTTCGTCCCCGGTCCGGACCTTCCCACCGGCGGCCGGATCGTGGGCCTGGACGGCATCCGCGACGCCTACGCCACGGGCCGCGGTTCGTTCAAGACCCGGGCAAAGGTGGAGATCGAGCAGCTCTCGGCCCGCCGCACCGGTCTGGTGGTCACGGAACTGCCGTACATGGTGGGCCCGGAAAAAGTGATCGAGAAGATCAAGGACGCAGTCAACGGCAAGAAGCTCACCGGGATTAGCGACGTCGTGGACCTCACCGACCGCAAGCACGGCCTCCGCCTGGTCATCGAGCTCAAGAACGGCTTTAATCCCACGGCCGTACTCCAGCAGCTCTACCGCTTCACACCGATGGAAGACTCCTTCGGCATCAACAACGTCACGCTCGTCGACGGCCAGCCCCAGACCTTGGGGCTGCTCCAGCTGCTCTCCGTCTACGTGGACCACCGGATCGACGTCGTCCGGCGCCGCACCGCCTTCCGGCTGGGTAAGAAGAAAGACCGTCTGCATCTGGTTGAGGGCCTCCTGGTCGCGATCGTGGACATTGACGAGGTCATCCAGATCATCCGGTCCTCGGACGAGGCTGCAGCGGCCCGGGCCCGGCTGATGTCCATCTACGACCTCTCCGAGATCCAGGCCAACTACATCCTGGAGCTGCGGCTGCGCCAGCTGACCAAATATTCGCGGATCGAACTGGAGAAGGAGCAGGAAGAGCTTCGCCGGGAGATCGCGGAGCTCGAGGCGATCCTGGGCTCCCCCGTGCTGCTCCGCGCCCTGGTTTCAGATGAACTCGGCGAGATCGCAGAGAAGTACGGAACCCCGCGCCGGACGGTACTGCTGGAATCGGAGGCCGTCTCCCCCACTGTGGCGGCTGCCGCTGGTGCGGTCACCGGGGCCAAGGGCAAGGCCGCACCGCTGGCACTGGAGATCGCCGACGATCCCTGCTGGGCCATCCTCACCGTGTCCGGGCAAATTGCCCGCACGGCCAACCAGGACAGCCTGGCGGAGGCCGGTCCACGGACCCGGCACGACGTCTTCTCCTCCGTGGTCAAGACTTCCGCCCGCGGCGAGATCGCAGCGGTGACGTCGCAAGGCCGGATGCTGCGCCTGCAGGTTATGGACATGCCCGTGCTGCCCCCGACCTCGGGCACGCCGAACATGGCGGGCGGCGTGCCGGCCAAGGATTTCATCACGCTCCTCAAGGGCGAATCGCTGGTAGCCTTCGCGCCGCTGGACCAGGTCCTCGCCATTGGAACGGCCCAGGGCGTGGTCAAGCGGCTGCAGCCGGATTATCCGCTGAACCGTGAGGACTGGGAAGTGATCGCGCTCAAGGACAGGGACACGGTGGTCGGGGTTGCGCCCGCCGGGTCCGACGACGACGACCTCGTCTTCATCACGCGTCAGGCCCAACTGCTGCGGTTCAGTGCCTCCGCCGTTCGACCCCAGGGCCGAACCGCAGGCGGCATGGCCGGGATCAAGCTTCCGGCCGGGGACCGGGTGTTGTTCTTTGGGACCGCCAACCCCGCCGACGCCGACGCCGTCGTCGTGACCATCGCGGGGACCGAAGGCGCCCTGCCGGGCACCGCCCCCGGGGCCGCGAAGGTCACCGCACTGGCGGAATACCCCGTCAAGGGACGGGCCACGGCTGGCGTGCGGGCACACCGCTTCCTCAAGGGCGAGGACACCCTGCTCCTCGGCTGGGCAGGCCACGGCCCGGCCAAGGCTTCCTCCCTGGCCGGGGTGGCGCGCTCACTCCCTGGCGAGCACGGCCGCCGCGACGGCTCCGGAATCCCCTTGTCGCAGGCCATCGACGCCATTGGGCCCAGCATGGCGTGGTCCGAGGAGCCGGAAGCCACTACCGACATTTAGCTCTTAGGCGCACGCA
>JBKPJW010000297.1:0-1956 GCA_046730875.1 Actinomycetota bacterium
CGTCCTCGAACACCAGCCGCCCCCGCCCGCCGGACGGCGCCACACCGGGCACAGGGTCAGGCGACTGTTCCTCGGTGTCCAGCAGCTCAAATACCCGCTCGGCCGAGGCCACGCCGGACTGCAGCAGGTTGGCCATGGAACCCAGCTGGGCCAGCGGCTGGGTGAACTGCCGGGAATACTGGATGAACGCCTGCACATCTCCCAGCTGCATCGCCCCGGAGGCCACCTGCAGCCCGCCCACCACGGCGATCCCCACGTAGACCAGGTTCCCGATGAACGTCATGGCCGGCATGATCATCCCGGAAATGAACTGCGCGCCGAAGCTCGCCTGGTACAGCTCCACGTTCTTCTGCCGGAACCGTTCCTCCACCTCGCGCTGCCGGCCGAAGACCTTCACCAGCGCGTGCCCGGTGTAGGTCTCCTCGATCTGCCCGTTCAGCTCACCGGTGTGCTTCCACTGCGCGACGAACAGCTTCTGCGAGCGCTTGGCGATCATCGCCGTCGTCACCAGCGTCAGCGGAATGGTCACCAGCGCAATCAGCGCCAGCGTGGGCGAGAGCAGGAGCATCATCACCAGCACCCCCACCACGGTCAGCACCGACGTCACGGCCTGGCTGATGGACTGCTGCAGGCTTTGGGAGATGTTGTCGACGTCGTTGGTCACCCGGCTGAGCACCTCGCCGCGCTGCACGGAATCGAAGTAGCGCAGCGGCAGCCCGTTGATCTTCGCCTCGATCCGTTCGCGCAGCCGGAAGACCGTGCGCTGCACGACGCCGTTGAGGATATACGCCTGCAGCCAGCCGAACGCCGAGGCCAGCACGTACAGGACAACCGCCCACAGCAGCACGGTGGCCAGCGCGGTGAAGTCGATCCCGGTGCCGGGCGTGAGCGTCATGGCGCTGAGCATGTCCGCCTGCTGGGTCTCCCCGGCGGCGCGCAGCTGGGCGATCACCTGGTCCTGGGTCTCCCCGGCGGGCAGCTGCTTGGACACGACGCCGGCGAAGATCAGGTTGGTGCCTTCGCCCAGCAGCCGGGGCCCGATTACCGAGAACGTCACGCTCACGACGGCGAGCATCAGTACCAGCGTCAGCCACAGCCGTTCGGGCCGCAGCTCCCCTAGCAGCCGCCGGGCGGACGGGCCGAAGTTCATCGCCTTCTCCACCGGAATGTTCATTCCGGCAAACGGTCCGCCGCGGCCGGGCCCGCCCGCCGGGCGGGGAATCCGCATGGGTGTCTGCGCGGAAGCACCCGGCGCAGCACCTGACGCACCGGCCGAAGCGCCGGAACCGGGCCCGCCTGCCGCGGAACCTGCTGCCCCGGCTGGCGTCGGTGCCTTCTCGGTGCGGCTCATGCCGTCTCCTCCGCCGCGAGCTGGGAGTTCACAATCTCCTGGTACGTTTCCGACGCCGCCAGCAGCTCCTCGTGAGTGCCCTGCGCGACGATCCTGCCCCGGTCCAGCACCAGGATCTGGTCCGCGTCCACAATGCTGGAGACCCGCTGGGCGATGATCACCAGGGTGGCCCCGGCCGTGTTCTGCTTGAGCGCCTGCCGCAGCCGGGCGTCGGTGGCGGTGTCCAGCGAGGAAAACGAGTCGTCAAAGACGTAGAGCTCGGGCCGTTTCACCAGGGCGCGGGCGATCGCGAGCCGCTGCCGCTGGCCGCCGGAGACATTGGTGCCGCCCTGCGAGATCGGCGCGTCCAGCCCGCCCTCCAGCTCCTGCACAAAGTCCTGCGCCTGGGCAATGGTCAGGGCCCGCCAGAGCTCGGCCTCGGAGGCGTCCGGCTTGCCGTAGAGCAGGTTACTGCGCACCGTGCCGGAGAACAGGTAGGGCCTCTGCGGCACCAGACCGATGTGCCCCCAGAGCAGATCCGGGTGGAGCTCCCGCACGTCAACGCCGTCGATCCGCACCGAGCCGGACGTCGCGTCGAACAGACGCGGCATCAGGTTCACCAGGGT
>JBKPJW010000298.1:0-6821 GCA_046730875.1 Actinomycetota bacterium
GGAAGTCGCGCTTTTCCTTGATCTTCGCGGCCTTACCACGCAGGTTACGCATGTAGTAAAGCTTGGCGCGGCGCACGTCACCCTTGGAGACGAGCTCGATCTTGTCGATGATCGGGGAGTGCACCGGGAAGGTACGCTCCACGCCGACACCGAAGGAGACCTTGCGGACGGTGAAGGTTTCGCGCACGCCATCGCCCTGGCGGCCCAGGACGAAGCCCTGGAAGACCTGGACGCGGGAGTTCTTGCCTTCGATGATGTTCACGTGCACCTTGATGGTGTCACCCGCGCGGAACTCGGGAACATCGCTGCGCAGCGAGGCTGCATCTACGGAATCGAGGATATGCATTGATCCACTCCTGGTGAACGCCACAGGTCACTCACGTTGGGTTACGGCGGCCAAGCCCGGCGCGTAAGCCGCCCGGAAATTTCCGCCGAAAGTTTTGTCAATCCGGCCCTGTCAGGAATAGACGGGACCGGGGTGCCCGGCTGTTGGCAGCGCTCCCCCTGTGGCAGGTTCGCGACCCAGCAGGCACAAGGACTAATTTTGCCACATTTTGTGCGGGTTAGCCCAATCTTGGCGGTCAGGCGTCGGGGCGGCGCAGCAGGCGGCCGTCGACGACGTCGTACCCCAGGTCCGCCAGCGCCGTGCGGTCCGCGCGGGGCAGCTTTCCGGCGTCGAACTCCGTGAGGAGGTCGGGGCGCCTTTCGGCGGTGCGCCGGTACTGTTCGTGGCGTCGCCACTGGGCGATCTTCCCGTGGTTGCCGCTCAGCAGCACCGCCGGGACCTCACGCTCCCGCCAGCTGGACGGCTTGGTGTAGACGGGGTATTCCAGCAGACCGTCCGAGTGGGACTCCTCCACCAGGGATTCGGGGTTGCCGACGACGCCGGGCAGCAGCCGACCGATGGCCTCCACCATGGCCAGCACGGCGACTTCGCCGCCGTTGAGGACGTAGTCCCCGAGGCTTATGGGGCGCACTGTGAAGTGGTCGGCGGCCCATTCCAGGACCCGTTCGTCGATGCCCTCGTACCGGCCGCAGGCGAAGACCAGCTGGTCCTCCTCGGCGAGCTGATGGGCGGTGGCTTGGGTGAACCGCTCCCCCGCCGGCGACGGGACAATCAGTACCGGCTTGCCTGGCACCGGCGTGCCGGCAGTTCCGGAATCGTTGCCTTCTTCCCGCGCTGCCGCCACGGCGGTGAGGGCCTGCGCCCAGGGTTCGGCCTTCATGACCATGCCGGCTCCGCCGCCGTAGGGCGTGTCATCAACCGTCCGGTGCCGGTCGGTGGTGAAGTCACGCAGGTCATGGACCCGCAGGTCCAGCAGGCCGTCCTGGCGTGCCTTGCCGATCAGGGACAGTTCCAGCGGGGCCAGGTACTCCGGAAAGATGCTGACGACGTCGATCCTCATCTACGCGTTGCCCCCGGCGTCAGTGCCCTGTTCTTTAGTGCCCTGTTCTTTAGTGCCCTGTTCTTTAGTGCCCTGTTCTTTAGCGGCCTGATCTTTAGCAGCCTGCACGCCGGCGGCCTGCTCTTCTGCCCCCTGCGGTTCAGCGGCTTCGTCGGTGTTGACCTCAAAGAGACCGGGAGGAGGCGTGAGGAGCACGTACTTTTCGCCCACGTTGACCTCCGGCACAATCTGCTCCACGAACGGGATCAGGACTTCCTTGCCGTCGTCCGTGGTGACCACCAGCAGGTCCTGGACGGGCAACGTGTGCAGTGCCGAGACCTTGCCGACCACCGCGCCGCCCACCCGGACGTCCAGGCCCACGAGCTCGTGCTCGTACCAGCCCTCATCCTCGTCGTCGTCGCCGATTTCTTCGGTTTCGATGAACAGCCTGGCACCGCGGAGGGTCTCCGCTTCGTTGCGGGTCTCGATCTCCTCGAAGGCGAGCAGCAGGATGTCCTTGTTCCAGCGGGCGCTTTCGACGGTGAGCGGCCCGGCCGAGGCAGGCTCCACCACGAACCGGGTACCAGGGACGAAGCGGTCGCCGGGCGCGTCGGTGAGCACCTGGACGGTCACTTCGCCGCGGATGCCGTGGGGCTTGCCGATTCGTGCCACCTGAAGCTGCATCTGTTCCTCTGTTCCGGTTTTATGGGGTTGCTGGTGAAAGTTGTGGGGAAAACAATCCGGCCCCTCCACCATTATCTGGTGCAGGGGAAAAACAGTCCGGCCCCTCCACCATTAGTTGGTGAAGGGGCCGGTCTTAAGACAAGTAGTGCTGAACGCGTTAGCGGCGGCGGTCCGTGTCGACGACGTCGACCCTGACCGGCTCGCCGTCCGCCAGCGCCGCAACCACAGTGCGCAGTGCGCGTGCGGTCCGGCCCTGCCGGCCGATCACCCGTCCAAGGTCGTCCTGATGAACGCGCACCTCGAGGGTTTCCCCGCGGCGGTTGTTCTTCGCACTGACCTTGACGTCCTCGGGGCTGTCAACAATCCCGCGGACCAGGTGTTCGAGCGCTTCTGCCAGCAATTTACTCAGCCTCGGTGGTCTCTGCTTCGGCGGCGTCGGCGGGGGCCTCGGCTGCTTCGTCCTTCTTAGCCTTCTTGGTGATGGCTTCCGGGATGATCACGGAACCCTTTTCCGGGGTAACGAAGGCAGCCTTGGGAGCCTTGGTCTTCAAGGTTCCCTCCTGGCCCGGGAGACCCTTGAACTTCTGCCAGTCACCGGTGATCTTGAGGATCGCAGCAACCTGCTCGGACGGCTGTGCGCCGACGCCGAGCCAGTACTGGGCACGGTCCGTGTCGACCTCGATGTACGAGGGCTCTTCGGTCGGGTGGTACTTGCCGATCTCTTCGATGGCACGGCCATCACGCTTGGAGCGTGAGTCCATGACGACGATGCGGTAGTACGGTGCGCGCATCTTACCGAAGCGCTTAAGGCGAATCTTTACGGCCACTTTTGTGGTCACTCCTGTTTCTGAAACGGGGTCGAGCCCGGCGTTCTGCACCCGTGGGGCGGGCCATACTAGGGGGTTCTGAAGGACAAGATCCGGACGCGGAGAGAGGGGCCACGCAGATCGAGTACCTGTTCATTGTGCCAGATCACCGGCAGGATTTCGACTTGACGCGCTCCGGGCGCCGCAACGCGCGGCCCGGACACGGCGATCCGGGCCCGCCTGCCCCCAGGCAGGGCGTCCGGTCAGTAGCATCCGGCCAGTAGCGTCCGGTCAGGAAGTCCAGACATAGAGCCCGGACCGGGTGGCGGGGTCGACGCCGGCGGCCAGTTCCGCGATCCGGCGGACGTAACCCAGGGCCTCGGCCGCACCGAAGGGCATGTCCTCCTCGGCGGCCCAGTTGGCGGCGACGTCCTCAAGGACGTCGCCTTCCCCCTCGGTTTCATAGCTCAGCAGTTCCGCCAGCGTCCGGACCATGGCGGAGGGGACGCCGAGCAGCGAGTCGCTGGCTACATCCACCATCGCCAGTTCATAGTCCGCGCCGGGGGCGTGCACAGCCACGCCGGCGAGGTCGCCCAGCCGCTCGACCTCGAAGTCGCTGATATCAGGGATCCGGACGGCCCCCGGCGCGGCGGGGCCGCCGCCTTCGAGCGCACCGGCGCGCTTGAGGGCTTCTTCGTGGGTGGACACAAAGATTTCGGTGAATCCCATGCAGCTCGTCCTTAGGGTTCGGCGGTCCGTGGACCGCTGTTGTCGGCGTCGCTTCAGCCTAGCGTGGCTTTGGCGGACTGCGCCTTTAGCGGACGGTGTCTGTAGCGGACAGTGTCTCTAGCGGACGGCGACGCGGATCCGGTTGCGCCACGGGTCCTCGAAGCGCAGCTCGGCGCCGGTGTGGTGCGACTGAACGCCGGCGACCTTGAGACGGTCGGCGAGGGCTCCGACGTCGTCACCGGACGGCACTTCAATGAGCACCTCGCCCAGGCCCAGCGTGTCGCGGCGCGGGCCGGCGCCGCGGCTGTTCCACACATTCATGGCCATGTGGTGGTGGTAGCCGCCGGCCGAGACGAACAGCGCCTGGCCGTGCCAGCCCGCGGTCTTCTCGAAGCCGAGCGTGCCCACATAGAACTCATGGGCAGACTGGACGTCGCCCACCTGCAGATGGACGTGCCCGACGCCGGCGGCAGCCTTCCCCTGGCCGGTCACGGACTCTTCGGTCAGGTACTGCTGCAGGTAGCGCTGCGGCGGCAGGGCCAGGCTGTCCATGACGACGCTGGTGCCCTCCCAGGACCAGGCCTCCCGCGGCCGGTCCCAGTACAGCTCGATGCCGTTGCCCTCGGGGTCGTTGAAGTAGAAGGCCTCGCTGACGAGGTGGTCCGCGCTGCCCGTGAAGGACCGGGGCTCGAACTGGGCCGCGCTGGCAACGGTGGCCGCCAGGGCATGCTGGTCCTCGAAGAGAAGGGCTGTGTGGAAGAGTCCGGCCTCGCCGCGGGAAGGCAGGGACAGGTTCGGGGCGGGGGCCAGGTGGACCAGCGGCTGCTGGCGGCGTCCAAGATAGAGTCCGCCGTCCTGTTCGGCCACAGTCTCCAGGCCGAGGGCGCGCTGGTAGTAATCAGTCATGAGCTTCATGTCGCCGACCTTGAGCATCACGGTGCCCATGGTGAGATCGGCAGGAAGGAGGTCCTGGGTGCTGGCTTCTGCGGTCATCGAAACGCTCCGGAGATTCTGTGGCCGCCGGCTCTCGGCGGCTCTGCTATAGATCTAAATTACTTGAAGCTTCAATTTATTCCTAATGGCCGGTCGGTTCCCGGCGGACCTGCACGCCGCGCAGCACAATGTCCTTGAGCTGCCGCAGCGTGGCCGGTGCGCTTCGCGGATCCTCGGCGGTGACCAGGAGATCTGCACTTGCACCTTCGCCAAGGGACTCCGCGCCGAGCCATGTCCTGGCGGACCAGCACGCGGCGTCGAGGGCGGACGCTGCGGGAAGGCCGGCGGCGTGCAGGGCCTCGATCTCGTCCACGATCCGGCCGTGCCCGATCACGCTGCCGGCGTCGGTGCCGGCAAAGATGGCCACCCCGGCCTCGTGGGCTTCGAGGATCCGTTCCGCCCGCCGCCGCCACAGCGAGCGCATGTGGGCGGCATAGCGCGGAAACTTGGCTTCGGCCCGGGCAGCGATGTCCGGGAACGTGGCGATGTTGATCAGGGTGGCCACGATCGGCACGCCCTGCTCCACGAAGCGCGGCAGGTGCCGCGGCAGCAGCCCGGTGGCGTGCTCAACGCAGTCGATGCCGGCGTCGAGCATGTCATCCAGAGTCTGTTCGGCGAAGCAGTGTGCGGTGACGCGGGCCCCTTCATCGTGGGCGGCCCGGATCGCGTCCTTGACCGTCCCGGCGGGAAAACTGGCGGCGAGGTCGCCGGCGTCGCGGTCTATCCAGTCCCCCACCAGCTTGACCCAGCCGTCGCCGGCACGGGCCTGCTTCCGCACGGCCTCCACGAGGCCATCCGGTTCGACCTCGACGGCGAGGCCCGGCAGGTAGCGCCGTGCCCTGGCGATGTGCCGGCCGGCGCGGATGATCCGGGGAAGGTCCGCGCGCTGCTGGAGCCACCGGGTGTCGTGGACGGCCCCGGCATCGCGGACCAGCAGCGTCCCGGCGTCGCGGTCCGCCAGGGCCTGGGATTCCGCGGTGGCCTCGGAAACGTCCCCGCCGGGGCCGAGTCCGATGTGACAGTGCGCGTCGACGAGGCCGGGAATGACCCAGCCGTCCAGCACGAGGTCCGGCGCGGCCGCGGGCCGGCGGAAGGTCAGCCGGCCATCCACGGACCAGAGCCCGCGGCGTTCCTGCTCTGGCGCTGTGAGGATGGGGCCGCTGAACTCGATGATGCCGGTCATGGCACACAGCCTAGTCCCCCGGCTTCCCCCGGCGCGTCATACTTGCCGGCCGTCCGGCGGCACGTGGTAGCTTCGTCTACGACCACACGGGTGCCCCTGCAGGGGCTGAGATCGGGCTGACGCAGCCTGCGACCGTTGAACCTGTCCGGGTAATGCCGGCGAAGGAAGTGAGTAATCCTTTGAGCACCACAGAAACACAGCACAGCCCTGCCCAAAACGAGTCTGTCCTCACCGAGGCCGGCCAGAACGAATCCCAGTCGCTGAAGTCGCACTCGCTGGCGTTCACCTCCGATCCGGATCACGGCATCCGCGTCCCGGTGACGGAGATTGCGCTGGAACCCTCCCCGGGCGGCGCCCGGAACCCTCCGTTTCGGGTTTATCGCACGGCCGGTCCGGGCAGCGATCCGGTCCGCGGGCTGGAGCCGTTCCGGGCTGCCTGGATTGAGGCGAGGGCGGACACCGAGCCCTACGCCGGCCGGGAGCGGGAGCTGCTCGACGACGGCAAGTCGGCAGTGCGCCGGGGTGCGGCGTCGGCCGAGTGGCGGGGCGGACGCCCGGAGCCGCGCCGCGCCGTCGAGGGTAGGACCGTCACGCAGATGCGCTACGCGCGGGACGGTGTCATCACCCAGGAAATGCGGTTCGTGGCCCTGCGTGAGAACTGCGATGTGGAGCTGGTGCGCAGCGAGGTGGCGGCGGGCCGGGCGATCATTCCCAACAACGTCAACCACCCCGAATCCGAGCCGATGATCATCGGCAAGGCGTTCCTGGTGAAAATCAACGCCAATATCGGCAACTCCGCCGTGACCAGTTCCATCGCCGAGGAAGTCGACAAGCTCCAGTGGGCCACCCGGTGGGGCGCGGACACGGTCATGGACCTCTCCACGGGCGATGACATCCACACGACCCGCGAATGGATCATCCGCAACTCCCCCGTTCCCATCGGCACCGTCCCTATCTACCAGGCTCTGGAGAAGGTCAACGGCGAGGCGAACGCCCTGACGTGGGAGATCTTTCGGGACACCGTGATCGAACAGTGCGAGC
>JBKPJW010000299.1:0-3984 GCA_046730875.1 Actinomycetota bacterium
GTCCAGGTCCCGGGCGCCGGGGTCACCGTCCGCGGCGGGCTCGTGGTCCGCGGCGTCGGCCCGATCCTCGTTCGCCCCGGGCTGGTTTGCTGCGGCCGAGACACCCGCGGCCGAAGCCGTGCAGGCAGACACCTGAGCAGCGGCGCCCCGGGGCGGACCGTCGCCGGCCGCGGTGCCGGCGACGGGACCCACGATCCAGCCTTCGCCGCCCGCGATACCGGCGACGGGGCCAACGACCCAGCCGTCGCCGGCCGTTGTGCCGGCGGTGGGGCCAGCGATCCAGCCTTCGCCGGCCACAGCGGTTCCGGAAGTACCGGCGAGCCAGTCCTTCCCGGCGGTCGTGTCTATTGCCCGGCCCTCGGCGGCCGTTGTGCCGGCGGCCGGGCCAGCGATCCAGCCTTCGCCGGCCACAGGGGCCGGGGCCCAGCCTTCGCCGTTGGCGGCGGTCCGGGAAGTGCCGGCGAGCCAGTCCTTCCCGGCGGCCGGGCCTATGGCCCGGCCCTCGCCGGCCGTTCCAGTGAGCGAGCCTTCGCCGGAGGCCTTGCCATCGGATTCGGGGACGGCTTCGGCGCCGCCGTCGGGTCCCTTGCCGGTGGCTGCGGGGTCCGCGGCCCCGGACTCGGGGTCCGCGGCTCCGGACTCTGCGGCGGGTGCCGGGTCGGCGGTGCCGGTGCGGGGGTTCGCGCCGGTGTTCATGACGGTCAGGAGGTGTTCGAACTGATCGGTGGTGGCGAAAATCTCGAGGTGGTGCAGGCCGTGGCGGCGGCGCCGGATGAAGGCACCCTGAAGCTGGCGCAGCAGCTCCTCGGAGGGCTCGGCCCCGTCCTGGTCCATCGCGTCGGCCCAGCTGCGCGCCACCCGGATCAGGAAGTCGGCGTCGTTCTCGGCGGCCGTGCGGGTCAGGGCGTGCTCCATCCGGGCCGCGGCGTCCGGGTCGCACAGCGGCCGGACCCGCTCCAGTGCCACCGCGATGATCGTCGCGGCCCGGGAGGCGACCTCACCGGCCGCGACCGCGGCGCCGAGCTCCGGGTGCGCGGGCGGCACCTGGACTCCGGCGAATCCGTGCCGGGGCAGCAGCCCTTCGGCCAGGGCCAGCCGGCGGCGGGCCTCCGCCGCGCCGATCCGTAGCCGCGCCCGCAGGAACTCCGCGGTGTTCCGGTACCCGTCATCCGCGGCACCCGGGGCAGCGGCGGCAGCCGGTAACGCGTCAACGGCCACGGCACCCGGCGCATCGACGAGGGGTGCCGCGCCGGTCCCGTTCTCAGCAGCAGACCCGGGGCCGTCTTCGCGCCAGCCCGTGGTCCACGCCGTGAGGGCTCCGGCGGCTCCGGCCGGCGCAGGCTGCTTCCTGGTCCGGTCAACGGCGGCGGCCGCCACCAGCTGCAGATACTCCATGGTGCGCGAAACGTCCTCGACCTGCCCGGCGAAGTCCGACGCAGTCCGGAAATCCCAGAACGCCGCGTCCTGCACCGCCGTCGAACTCACCGCCTGCAGCGCCGCCAGCGCCCCGTCCAAGCCGTCCACCGCGCCCGCACAGTCCACACGGTCGGCGCCGTCCACGCGGCCGGCCGGATCCGCACCGGACGGCCGGGCCGGGTCCGTGCCCTCGTCCTCGCAAGCAATGAAATCCCTGACGGCTTCCATGGCAAAAGACTAGCGAGGGCGTGTGACATTTTTAGTCCTAAACACTGCGCTACTAGCCACGGCACCCGTGAGCTGTCCGGCAGATGTTAGGGGCAGAGATGTTAGGCCTGTTGAGGTGCGGACTGCAGGACCCGGGGCCGGCCAAATTGCGTGCGGACTCCGGGGGAGAAAAGCACAGACTCGGGTGGCCCTGCCACTTCGATACCTGCAGCGCCGACAAGCTCGTCCCCAAGCAGAGTCAGTTGTGCCCGATATAGCGGCCACGCACTGTGCGCGTTGGGAATATAGAGAGTCCTGCCCCTGAACCGGGAATGCAGGCCGAACCGAGCCGTCAGGTGGACCGACAGCGGATCGGTCGCTTCGACGTCGAGCTCCGGGACGACGGCGAAGTCGCTCCGGGCGCCGCCCCGGAACCGGCGCACTGAGTACCCGGCGGTCGTGGCTGCCTCGCCGGAGGCCGGGGGCACCGGGTCTCCGAAATTAGAGACATCACGGAAGCTCGCGTGCGACCACACGTAGGGGATCCCGGCAGCCCGTGCGGCGAGCACTGCGGCCAGCCGCGAAGCATCCAGGCTGAGGAAAACCACACCGCGGGTTCCGTCTGGTTCCCGGGAGTAGAGACGCACGTTGATTTCGGTGAAGCTCCCGAAATACGGGACAGCGGGTCCGCGTCCAAGACCAGAGTCCCGCAGGCGGAAGCCGATCAGCCCCACCCAGTCGGATCCGTCAAAGCTGTCCGGGACAATGCCCGGTGGCATGAAGGACGCCGCCACCCGCCCAGGGATGCGCCAGTGCAGGAACACGGCATCTGTCCAGTCCTGTTGCATGATGACCGGGGCCGGAAGTGCAGGAGCCTCGGGCCAGGGATCTGGACCCATGTGAATCGTCCTCCTCAGTCGGCGCGGCCCGCATCTAAAGGCCGATCCACCGTTTGCTGGCCTACCGCTCTGGCCCACCGCTTTGGCCCGTCAGCCTTGGGCCGTCCGTTCCGGCCCGAGCCTAACCGGAGCCGGCAACGCCCGAGCCCGAGCCTAACCGGAGCCGGCGACGCCCGAGCCCGAGCCTAACCGGAGCCGGCAACGCCTTAAAGGGTCCGGAAGCGTTTAGCCGGGCGTTGACGGGGCGGACGTACTTTCACGCTGACTTTGCCAAGGCCACCGACCGGTGATTTCCAGCTCCAGCGAGAAACTCAGGAACGTCCGGATCAGCACGATAATGGCCAGCACGCCGACGCCCTCGAAAGTCGGTGTGACGGCGACCGAACGGATGATGTCGGCCGCGACCAGCAGCTCCAGGCCGAGGAGGATCGAGCGGCCCAGCAGTTGCCTGTACGAACGATAGACGGAGATCGGTTCGGACTCCGAGGGCAGGCGCCGGGGCCGGTATCCCCGCAGCGCCATGGGGATGGACACGAGGGCGCCGATCACCATGACGGCCACGCCCGCGAAGTCCATGAATCGGCCGGCCGTCTCAATAATGTGCTGAAGATCCATGGTTCCCCTCGGAGGAAGTGGCAGTGAGATTCAAACCTTACGGGTGCCGGACGCCGACGCCGGTGAGAACGGCTCGGTAGCCTTCCCGGAAACTTGGGAACTGAAAATCGAATCCGGTGCTGCGGAGCAGCGCGTTGCTAGCTCGTTTGTTGCCGCCCCGCGACGGCTCGCCGCCCGACGCCGATGCGCCCCCGGAGTCAACGGACTCCGACGGCGGTTGGGGGAGTCCCAGTTCGGCCGCCAAAAAGCCCAGCACCTCACCCAGCTCGGCCGGTTCGCTGTCGACTCCCAAATACACAGGCTCAGGCACCGCGTCCATGGTGCACAGATGGACGATTGCCGCGGCGGCGTCGTCGCGGTGGATACGGTTAGTGAAGCGCGACGCAGTTGGAATCACAGCTGTTCCGCCTCGCACCTGGTCGATCAGCCGGGTTCTGCCGGGGCCATAGATTCCCCCGAGCCGAAGCACCACCGGCGTGATTCCGGTGCCGCGCAAGCGGCGGTAAAGGAGTTCCTCCGCCTCGCGGATGATGCGACCCGAGAAACCACCGGGTTTCGGCGTCGTTCGTTCATCAATCCAGCCCCCATCAGCATCGCCGTACACGGCCGTGGAGGAGACAAATAGGACTCTGCGGATGCCGGACCTGGACGCCAGGACCGCGTCCAGCACGTTTGACAGCCCATCCACGTAGGCGGCCCGGTAGGCATCTTCCGTGGGGGAATCCGCGGCAATTGCGACGACGACGGCGGTAGTGTCGGACGGGATCGGCGGCAGTTCGCGTGCGCTCAGGTCAGCGGCGACGCCCTCGATGGCGGGCGGCAGTTTCTCCGGCGAGCGGCGCCAGCC
>JBKPJW010000300.1:0-4308 GCA_046730875.1 Actinomycetota bacterium
TGCCCGGACCGCGGCGGGGGCGGACCGGGTAAGTCGATAAGCTAAAGGCATGACTTCCCAAGCTCCCAGTGTCCCCGTCATCCGCGCCGACGGCCGTACTCCCGATCAGCTGCGTCCGATCAGCATCACCCGCGGCTGGTCCAAGCAGGCCGAAGGCTCGGCCCTGATCGAGTTCGGCAACACCCGGGTCCTGTGCACGGCTTCCCTGACCGAAGGCGTGCCGCGCTGGCTCAAGGGCGAGGGCCGCGGCTGGGTCACCGCCGAATACGCCATGCTGCCCCGTGCCACGAACACCCGTTCCGACCGTGAATCGGTCAAGGGGAAAATCGGCGGCCGCACCCACGAGATCTCCCGGCTGATCGGCCGCTCGCTGCGTTCCATCATCGACACCAAGGCCCTCGGCGAGATCACGATCGTGCTGGACTGCGACGTCCTGCAGGCCGACGGCGGCACGCGCACCGCGGCCATCACCGGCGCCTACGTGGCACTGGCCGACGCCATCCGTTTCGCCCGCGAGAAGAAGATGATCGGCCGGAACGCCGAGCCGCTGATCGACACGATCGCCGCGGTGTCCGTCGGCATCATCGACGGCGTGCCGATGCTCGACCTGCCCTACGTCGAGGACGTGCGCGCCGAGACCGACATGAACGTGGTGGTGACCGGCTCCGGGAAGTTCGTGGAAGTCCAGGGCACCGCCGAGGGCGCACCCTTTGACCGCGACGAGCTGAACAAGCTGCTGGACCTGGCGCTGCTGGGCACGGAGCAGCTTGCCGCGATCCAGCGCGACACCCTGGCGGAGGCCCCGTGACGGAGGCACCGTCCCCGGACCTTCCCGACGCCGGCAGCCCGGCCCCGCGGCTGGTCCTCGCCACCCACAACCAGGGCAAACTCAGGGAACTCCGCGAGCTGCTGCGCGGCCAGGTGCCCGGCCTCGACGTCGACACGCAGGTGGTGGATGCCGGCGCCGTCGGTGCTCCCGACGTCGCCGAGACCGGCGTGACCTTCGCCGAAAACTCGCTGCTGAAGGCGCGGGCCGTGGCGGAGGCCACGGGGCTCGTGGCGATCGCCGACGACTCCGGGCTCTCCGTGGACGTCCTGGGCGGGGCGCCCGGGATTTTCTCGGCGCGCTGGTCCGGCCGGCACGGCGACGACGCCGCGAACCTGGAACTGCTGCTGGCCCAGCTGGCCGATGTGCCCGACGAGTACCGCGGCGCCGCGTTTGTCTGCGCCGCGGCGCTCGCGGTGCCCGGATCCTCGCCCGACGGCAGCCGGGAAGTCGTCGAGTACGGGCAGCTGGAAGGGACGCTCCTGCGGGAGCCGCGCGGGCAGGGCGGCTTCGGCTACGACCCCGTCCTGCAGCCGAGCGGGCTGGACCGCAGCTGCGCCGAGCTCAGTTCCGAGGAGAAGAACGCCATCAGCCACCGGGGCCATGCGTTCCGGGCACTCCTGCCGGCCATCGTCGAAGCCCTGGCCGGGAAGTAGCCGGCCCGCGCCGACAGGCCGAGCGCCGGTCACGCCGTCGGCCGCGCCGGCAATCATGCCGTAGGTCACGCCGGCGGCCAGATGAAGGAAGGCGCCCCACAGCCGTGGGGCGCCTTCCTTCTGTGCTGCGAAACCTTATGTGCCGGAAAGGTGCCTTGTTACCGAAAGCGCGCCGTTACTCCGGCAAACGCGTCAGGGGGTCCGGCGTTCTTCTTCCGGCTCGTGCTCTTCAATGAATTCTTCCACGACCTCCGTGCCGTACTTCTGGGACTGCCGCTTGGCGATGGAGCCTTTGATGACCTCGATGGCGATCGGGATCACGGAGACCAGCACGATAACGATGAAGATGATGTCGAGGTTGTCCTGGACCCACGGCACCTTGTCCCCGAGGAGGTAGCCGAGCAGGGTGACACCGCCGCCCCACAGCACCGCGCCGATGACGTTGAAGGTGAAGAATTTCCGCTTGCTCATCTGCGCAACGCCCACGATCACCGGGACGAACGTGCGGATGATCGGGACGAAACGGGCCAGGATCAGGGCCTTGCCGCCGTGCTTCTCGAAGAACGCGTGCGCGCTTTCCACGTTTTCATGCTTGAACAGCCTGGAATTGGGCCTATTGAACAGAGCAGGCCCCGCCGTGGATCCAATCAGGTAGCCCACCTGGTTGCCGACGATGGCGGCGGCGATGATCAGCGCGGTCAATACCCAGATGTTGACCTGGATGGTGCCGGTGGCCACGAGCAGCCCGGCGGTGAACAGCAAGGAGTCGCCGGGCAGGAAGAAGCCGATCAGCAGTCCGGTCTCGGCAAAGATGATGCCGCAGACGAGCAGGACCACCCAAGGCGCGAAGGCCGGGTTCGCCAGGAAAACCTGGGGGTTGAGCCAGTCGGGCAGGAAGGAGGCCAGGTGCGGCTGGACGGGGCCGGCGCCGCCGAGGGCGGACACGGCGAGGTCGCTCATTGCTAGTACGTTCACCTGTTAAGGGTACTGGACAGCCGGCAGTTGGCCCCCGAGCCGGCGCCCGGCCCCGGCTCCGGGCCCCGCTCCCTGTGCGGGAGGCACCGCCCGCGGGCGGTAATGTTGGGGCCGTGGGTTTGGACTTTACGGCGATCGATTTTGAGACCGCGAACGGCTTCCGCGGTTCACCGTGCGCCGTTGGCCTGAGCAAGGTCCGCGGGGGCGTCGTCGTTGAGGAGGCGTCCTGGCTCATGCGGCCGCCGGAAAACCATGACGCCTTCGATCACCACAACGTCCGGATCCACGGAATCCGGCCGGACCGTGTGGCCGGACTGCCCCGGTTCGGGGAACTGTTCCCTGAGATAGGCGCGTTCATCGGCGGGGACGTGCTCGCTGCCCATAACGCGGCCTTCGATCTCGGCGTGATCCGCTCCGGCCTGGAGGTGTCCGGGCTGCCCGGACCCGCCTACGACTACGTCTGCACCGTGATGCTGTCCCGGCGCTGTTATTCGCTGGTGTCCAATTCGCTGCCCTACGCCGCCGAAGAGGCCGGCGTGCCGCTGGTCAACCACCACGATGCCGCCGAGGACGCCCGCGCCTGTGCCGGCATCCTGATCGACATAGCCGCCCGCAACGGTGCAGCGAGCATTGCCGAACTCTATCTGTCCCTGGGCCTGGCGGTGTCGCACCAGCCGGCCTTCGACCCCCGGCACGATCCTTTGTCCAAGGCCACTGTGTCAGCACTGGAGGCACTCGCCGGGGGAAATGCCGGTGGCAATGCAGGGGCGCCGTCGCGCCGTGCGTTTGTGGCCGGGTGGCCGGAGGAAGGCACCAACCCGGCGCCGAACGCCGCCGCCAGCTCAGACCATCCGCTGTTCGGCCAGACGGTGGTCTTCACGGGCGAACTGGCGATTTCCAGGCCCGAAGCCAAGGTCCGCTCCGCCGAGCTTGGCGCCCGGCCTGAAAGCCGGGTGACGGCCCGAACCACCGTCCTGGTGGTGGGCGACGGCTTTGTGGCCGCGGACCTGCGCTCCGGCCGGCTCACCGGCAAGGCCCGCCGCGTCCTGGAACTGCACGACCGCGGGCAGCGGATTGAAGTCCTGTCCGAGGGCGAATTCCTCCAGATGGTGGGCGGCCACATGGCCGCACCCGCCTCTGCCTGATTGCCCGCAGCTTTCTCCAACGGAACCGTCGGTCACACGGCGCAACAATCATTCCCACGCCCGGGCGCCCCTCATAGCCTTGGCGGATGAGCAAGCAGACGGATGCACAGACCCACACACTGCGGTCGAAGTCGCCGTCAGAGCGCGGAATTGACTGGCGCAGGGTGTTCGCGTTCCCGAACCCGGTGAACGAGTACTCCGCCCGCATTACCGCCGCCCTGGTGGTGGCCCTATCCGCGGTGACCTTGCTGACGGGTTTTGGCTGGGGGCTTGCCATCATCGCGGCCGGGTTCTGGCTGCGCGTGCTGTTCGGCCCGCGGATCTCGCCCCTGGCCCGTCTCTCCGTCAAGGTCCTGACGCCCTGGCTCGGACGGACCCGCCTCGTGGCGGGGCCGCCGAAACGATTCGCCCAGGATCGGGGCGGCTGTGTCCACGGCCGCCGCGTTGCTGCTGGCTGCAGGCCTCGCCCCGGCCGCTTGGGTCCTGCTTGCCGTGCTAATCGCGGCTGCGTCCCTTGAAGCGTTCGCCGGATTCTGCCTGGGCTGCGCCATTTTCGGCTTTTCTGCAGCGCCGCGGGCTCATCCCCGAGGACGTCTGCGAAGCCTGCAACAACTTCTCGCCCCGCGGCGCTTAGGCTCGCAACCCGGGATCCCCCGACCCGCCCGCCCTTACGCAGTTCTGCCTCCGGACATGTCCTCCCGGTGGG
>JBKPJW010000301.1:0-2872 GCA_046730875.1 Actinomycetota bacterium
TTTCAAGCCGTCCGGTCAGGAAATTCGGGACATTCACAGCATCTAGTTACGTCAAAACATCCTAATGTCAGGACAAACTATTGACAACTGTGACTGGAGTCACCATGATCGGTTATAGATGGCCCATGGACCGACGCGATGAGGCGGCTGGCGTGGCCCGTAATCAAAGGAGATTGATCGTGACCAAGTTCTCGTGGCGGAAGGCGGCCTTCGCGGCGGCCGTTGTACCCATGCTGGCCCTGAGCGCGTGTTCGAGCACCGGCGGCAAGCCCGCAGACGCAGGAAACGCGGCCGGTGGCGGCCAGGTTGCCACTACAGACCGGATCAAGGTCGCCTTGATCACCCACGCTCCGGCCGGTGACACATTCTGGGACACTGTCCGCAAGGGTGCCGAGGAAGCGGCGGCCAAGGACAACGTCGAACTGCTGTACACGGGTGATCCGGAGGCCGGCCGGCAGGCCCAGCTGATCCAGCAAGCCATCGACCAGAAAGTGGATGGCATCGCCGTAACCCTGGCCACCCCGGATGCGCTGAAGGACTCGCTGCAGAAGGCCACTGCCGCGGGCATCCCGATTGTCAGCCTGAACGCCGGCGAATCGGTCTCCGCCGCGCTCGGAGCCTTCACCCACTTCGGTTCCAACGAGCAGCTCGCCGGTCAGGCCGTGGGAGCCAAGCTGGCCGAGGGCGGGTACAAGCACCCCATCTGCGTGATCCAGGCGCAGGGGCATGTGGGCCTGGAGGCCCGCTGTGCGGGTGTGAAGGCAAAGGTCCCCGGAACGGAGATCCTGTACGTGAACGGCGCGGACATGACCTCGGTCGAGTCAACGGCGACCGCCAAGCTCCAGGCATCCAAGGACGCTGACGTCATCATCGGCCTGGGCGCTCCTATCACCCTGACGCTCCTGAAGTCCGTGACCACCGCCGGCAGCTCGGCCAAGGTTGCCAGCTTCGACCTGAATAAGGAACTTGCCCAGAAGATCGCCGACGGCACCGTGCTATTCACGGTGGATCAGCAGCCGTGGCTGCAGGGCTACGGCGCGGTTGACGCGCTGTGGCAGAACAAGCGCGGCGGCTTCAAGCTCGGCGGCGGCCAGTCGGTCCTGACCGGACCCGCCATCATCGACCAGTCAAATGCGGCCGATGTCCTGAAGTTCGCCGAGCAGGGTATCCGCTAACAGCCCGCTGGCCGGGCCGGCTGCGGCCGGCCCGGCAGCAAGGAGAATCATCATGACCATCACCCAGACCAAGACAGAGTCAGCGGCGCCCGATGAACGCGTCGCCAAACGCAGTCCGTTCCAGAAGCTCCTGGGACGTCCCGAGGTCGGTGCCCTGGTGGGCGCGATCGTCCTGTTCGTCTTCTTCGCGTTGGTTTCCCCGACGTTTACCCAGCCTGGCGCCCTGGCGACCATTTTGTACGGCAGCTCCACGATCGGCATCATGGCGGTAGGCGTGTCCCTGCTGATGATCGGCGGGGAGTTTGACCTCTCCACCGGTGTCGCCGTGATCACCTCGGCGCTGACGGCGTCGCTGTTCAGCTGGTATTTCACCACGAACGTCTGGGTCGGCGTCGGCCTGGCCCTGGTCGTGTCCCTGTCCATCGGCTTCATCAACGGCTGGATCCTGATCAAGACCAAGCTGCCCTCCTTCATCGTCACCCTGGCGACGTTCCTGATGCTGACCGGTCTGAACCTGGGCCTGACCCGGCTGATCGGCGGCGGCGTGTCCTCGCCCTCGATCTCCAACATGGAGGGCTTCGACTCGGCCCGGGCGGTGTTCGCGTCCTCGGTCACCATCGGCGGCGTCGACGTGAAGATCACGGTGTTCATCTGGTTCGCGCTGGTCGCGGTGGCCACCTGGGTGCTGATGCGGACCCGGGTGGGGAACTGGATCTTCGCCGTCGGCGGCGACGCGAACGCGGCCCGCGCCGTGGGTGTGCCGGTCAAGGCCACCAAGATCGGCCTGTTCATGGCCGTGGGCTTCTGCGCCTGGATCCTGGGCATGCACAACCTCTTCGCCTTCGACACCGTGCAGTCCGGTGAAGGCGTGGGCAACGAGTTCCTCTACATCATCGCCGCGGTGATCGGCGGCTGCCTCCTGACCGGCGGCTACGGCTCGGCGATCGGCGGCGCGATCGGCGCGTTCATCTTCGGCATGGCCAACAAGGGCATCGTCTACGCCCAGTGGAACCCGGACTGGTTCAAGTTCTTCCTTGGCCTGATGCTGCTGCTGGCCACCATCGTCAACCTCATCGTCAAGCGCCGCGCGGAACTGAAGTAAAGGGCCTGAAGAGAACATGAATGCCAAAGAGATCGACCAGCAAACGCTGCTCCAGAACGAAAAAGATCCCCTCACGCACACCCCGGTACACCTGCTCTCCCTCGACGGGGTCGCCAAGCACTACGGCAACATCATCGCTCTGTCCGATGTCACCATGGCCGTGGACAACGGCCGCGTCACGTGCGTTCTGGGCGACAACGGCGCCGGCAAATCCACGCTGATCAAGATCATCGCCGGCCTGCACCAGCACGACGCCGGGACGCTGAACGTGATGGGCGAGGAACGCAAATTCAGCTCCCCCCGGGACGCCCTGGACGTCGGCATCGCCACCGTCTACCAGGACCTCGCGGTGGTCCCGCTGATGCCGATCTGGCGGAACTTCTTCCTCGGCTCGGAACTGACGTCCGGCTTCGGCCCGTTCAAGAGCATGGATGTCGAGAAGATGAAGGACATCACGCTCAAGGAACTCGCCGCAATGGGCATCGACCTGCGCGATGTGGAACAGCCCATCGGCCAGCTCTCCGGCGGCGAACGCCAGTGTGTCGCGATCGCCCGGGCCGTGTACTTCGGCGCGAAGGTCCTGATCCTGGACGAG
>JBKPJW010000302.1:0-1887 GCA_046730875.1 Actinomycetota bacterium
GCCGTCAGGGAGCTGAGCCCTTCTCCGCGCCCATCTGTTGCTCCGTAAGCGCCGTTATGGACCGCCAAAAGGGGCCGTTACGACCCAACTGACTCGCAGCAGGGGCCGTTCTGGACGTCCAGAACGGCCCCTGCTGCGAGCTAGTTGGGGATCCACGGCGCTGCGGGGACCGCCTCTCCAGTCAGCGCATCGGCGGGGTCAGGCCATACCGCGCGATGATGTCCGGCAGCCAGGGCGCTTCGTCGAATTGCAGCCCGTATTCGGCGGCCAGTTTGCCGATGACCTCGGGATCCGGCGGACCCGCTTCAAGGTGGTCCGCCACTCCCCAGAAGAAGTGCTCAAAGCCGGCCGGGCTGATGATCTCGATCATGCGCGCGGGAACCTTGCCGGCGTTCCACATCGTGTGCAGTTCGCCCCGCGGTTTGGTGATGTAGCCCCCGGCGCCGAGCACTGCCTCACGATCGCCGGACCGAAATCCGATCTCGCCTGCCAGGACGATCGAGTACTCGTCCTCACGCGTGTGCTTGTGCGGCGGGACCAAGGCCCCGACAGGGAACGGGTGCTCCACGATCGAGATCTGGTCATTGGTGTGCTCGCCGAAGAGCTTGAAAACAACCCCGATCGATCCCAGACTGGCCTCCCTACCCTGCCCCGGTTGCACCACCGTCAGCCGAGGAGGCCGCTCAATATCCATAACGAATCACCCTTCCATATTTGGATATACACTGGTGTTTACCGAAATTCTCCAACCCCGAAGGACCGGTGTCAACACTTTGAGTGAACAGCAACGTTCATCCAAAAATCGCCGCTACGAAATGAGCAGGAGAACTGAGCAAATAGGCGGCACGCGCCAGCGCATCGTCGAGGCGGCCGTGGCCCTGCACGGATCCGTTGGCCCGGCCCGCACCACAATCGCGGGCATCGCCGAAAAGGCCGGCGTCACCAGGCTGACGGTCTACCGGCACTTTGCCGACGACGAGGCACTGTTCGCTGCCTGCTCCGCGCACTGGCTCTCACACCAGCATCTGCCTGACCCCGCGGAATGGTCCCGGGAAAGCCAACCCCTCGAACGCCTGAGGGCCGGCCTGTCCGATCTCTATCGGTTTTACCGCGACGGCGAGGCCATGCTCACGCGCATCTACGCTGACCTGGCCGAACTCCCCCGAGCGCACCGAAAAGTCCTCGAGTCCCGGAACGAGCACTTCCGGGACGTCCTGCTCGAACCGTTTCCCGAGGCGGACACCAACGGCAGGCTGCGCGCCACCGTCAGCCATGGGGTCTCCTTCTGGACCTGGCGGTCGCTGTGCCACGACAACGGGCTTTCCAATGATGACGCCGTCGAAATCATGTGCACCCTGATCGCCACGACAGCTGGCTACCCATCGATTGCTCCATAGGCGCCGTTATGGGCCGCCAAAAGGGCCGTTACGGAGCAACCGATGCCTGGCTGACGACGGCGGCGGTCGCCTCGGCGATCGCCCTCTCCTCGTCGGTGGGAACCACGAGGACCGGCAGGGCCGACGTCTGCATGGAAATGACGCGGGGTTCCTTGGACCGCTGCCGGTTCAGCGCGGCGTCGAGCTCCACACCGAGGGCGCCGAGCCGTTCCGCCACGAGGGTGCGGAACTGGTGCGAGTTCTCGCCGATCCCGGCCGTGAACACGAGGGCCTTCGCGCCGCCCACGGCCACGTGGTACCCGCCGATGTACTTCGCGAGCCGGTAGGACGCGACCGCGAGCGCCATGGCCGCCTTGGCGTCCCCGGCTTCCGAGGCCTCCACCACCGAGCGCATGTCGTTGTTTCCGGCCAGGCCCTTGAGCCCGGCCTGCCGGTTCAGCATCGAATCCAGGTCCTCGGGAGACCAGCCGGCGCGGCCCAGGAAAACGAG
>JBKPJW010000303.1:0-9381 GCA_046730875.1 Actinomycetota bacterium
GGGCTCGCCCACCAGCAGCCGCAGGAGCTGCAGGCGCCGCCGCTCACCGCCGGACAGGTCCCGGACCGGCGTCCACTGCTTCTGGTTGGTGAAACCGAGCTGCTCCACGAGCTGGCCGGCCGTGAACTCCCTGCCGCCCACGTTGAAGGACCGCTTTTCGCGCTCGATGACCTCGATGACGCGCAGGTCGGCGACGTCGTCGAGCTCCTTGACCTCCTGGGTCAGGACCGCGGTGACCACCGTCTTGCCGCGCTTGACCTTCCCGGAGCTGGGCTGGATTTCGCCGTTGAGGAGCTTCAGCAGGGTGGTCTTGCCGGCGCCGTTGACGCCCACCAGGCCCAGCCGCTCGCCCGGGGCAAGCCGGAGCGTGATGTTGTCGAACAGCTTCTGACCGGGGTCGCCGCCGAGGAAGTCGAGGGAGACGTTCTCGAGATCCAGGACGTCCTTGCCGAGCCGGGCGGTGGCCATTTTGCTCAGCGCCGTCGAGTCACGCGGCTCGGGGACGTCGGCGATCAGGGCGTTGGCCGCCTCGATGCGGAACTTGGGCTTGGCGGTGCGGGCCGGGGCGCCGCGACGCAGCCAGGCGAGCTCCTTCTTGACGAGCTGCTGGCGCTTGCTTTCCATCACGGAAGCGGAGCGGTCGCGCTCGGCGCGTGCCAGCACATAGGCTGCGTAGCCCCCGTCGAACGGGTCCATGATGCCGTCGTGGATTTCCCAGGTCTTGGTGCAGACTTCGTCCAGGAACCAGCGGTCGTGGGTGACTACGAGGAAGGCGCCCTGGTTGGCCCGCCAGCGGGTCTTCAGGTGCCGGGACAGCCAGGCGACGCCTTCGACGTCGAGGTGGTTGGTGGGCTCGTCGAGCATGATGACATCGTGGTCCTCGATCAGCAGCTTGGCCAGCGCCACGCGCCGCTTCTGCCCGCCCGAGAGCGCGTGCACGTTGGCGTGCCAGTCGACGTCGGAGACGAGTCCGCCCATGACTTCGCGGATCTGGGGATTGCGGGCCCACTCGTAGTCGGCCTGGTCACCGACGATCGCGGCGCCGACGGTGAGGTCGCCGTCGAGCACGTCGCTCTGGTCCAGGTAGCCGATGTTGACCTCGCTGCGCTTGGTCACCCGGCCCGAGTCCGGGGTGGAGCGCATGGCCAGCAGCCGCATGAGGGTCGACTTGCCGTCACCGTTGCGGCCCACCATGCCGATCCGGTCGCCTTCTTCAAGGCCGAGGGTAATGCCATCGAGGACGGTACGGGTTGCATACGAAACCGTGAGGTTCTCGCCGCCGAGCAGGTGTGCCACTGGGAACTGCTTTCTTAGGTGTTTCGGTGAAGTAATGCTGTTAAGTCATGAGGTGCGGAGCGTCAAAAGCTCCTAAAGGAGCGTATCGGAGATGATGCGGGCCCCGTGCACCGGGCCGTGCACCGCCAGGGCGTCGAAACTGTGGTGGCGGAGCTCTTCGGCGAGCCCGGCGGCCGCAGCGGGGTTGTGCGCCAGGAACGCGACAGTGGGTCCGGACCCGGAGACAATTCCGGCGATCGCGCCGCAGGCCTCGCCGAGCCCCAGGGTGTCGCGCAGGCCGGGAGCCAGTTCGATCGAGGCGCGCTGCAGGTCGTTGACCAGGACGCGGCTCAGGGCGTCCGCGTCGCCGGTGCGCAGTGCCGTGAGCACGCCGGGGTCGACGGCGTCCGGTTCCGCCACTGCCACGCCCTCAGCCGCGCGCAGGCTGTCCAGGGTCCGGAACACTTCCGGGGTGGACAGGCCGAAGTCGGCTGTCACCAGGACCCAGTCCGTCTGGGCCTTGACGAGGGCCGGTGAGAGGTCATCACCGACGCCGAGGCCGACGGCGGTGCCGCCCAGCAGCGCGAAGGGAACGTCGGCGCCGAGCTCGGCGGCCAGGTGGGCCAGTTCGTCGCGGGACAGGCCGCTGTTCCACAGCGCGTCGCAGGCCAGCAGGGTGGCGGCGGCGTCGGCGGAGCCGCCGCCCATGCCGCCGGCCACGGGAACCCGTTTGGTGATCTCCAGGTGGACTCCGGTGGAGTGCTCCGAGACGTCGGCCATGATGGCGGCGGCCTTGTAGGCCAGGTTGTGGTGATCGAGCGGGATGTCCACACCGTCCAGGTCCAGGGTGCTCGAGCCGCTGATGCTGACGGTGATCTCGCCCGTATCGGTGCTGGTGGCGGCTACTTCCTCGTAGAGGGAGACCGCCAGGTAGACGCTGGCAACCGAGTGGTAGCCGTCCGGGCGCAACGGTCCGACGTCCAGTGAGACGTTCACCTTGCCTGGAGCCTTGACTCGAACAGTCCTCGCGGCAAAGCGCCCTCTCACTGCGTTCATGGCTCCACGCTATGGCATGGCGGCCCGGGCTCCAAGCACGGTGCGCCTCCCATGGGAACCCACAAGGAACTCACCAGGATCTCAGGGGTCCAGTTGCGCCCGCGCTTCGGCGATCCTGGCGAACGCCGCAATGTCGATCACTTCACCGCGGGCTGTGGGGTCGACGCCGGCGGCCCGCAGGCAGCGTTCGGCCTCGGCGGCGCTGCCGGCCCAGCCGGCCAGCGCCGCCCGGAGCGTCTTGCGGCGCTGCGCGAAGGCTGCGTCAATCACGGCGAAGACTTGTTCCCTGGTGGCCGTGGTGACGGGGGGCTCCCGGCGCGTGAAGGCGACGAGTCCTGAATGGATTTTGGGCGCGGGCCAGAAGACGTTCATGCCGATCACGCCGGCCTTGCGCATGCTGCTGTACCAGGCCGCCTTGACCGACGGCACGCCGTAGGTCTTGGAGCCGGGCCCGGCCGCGAGACGGTCGGCGACTTCGTCCTGGACCATGACGAGGCCGTGCTGCAGGCTCGGGAAATGCTGGAGGAGGTGCAGCACCACGGGGACGGCGACATTGTAGGGAAGATTCGCCACGAGCGCGGTCGGTTCCGCGGGCAGCTCGGTCACTCTCATGGCATCGGCCAGGACGAGGTGGAAATTCCCGGCGGCGTGCGGCCGCCACGCACCGACCGTGGCCGGCAGGCGTCCGGCGAGGACCGGATCGATTTCGACGGCGACCACGGCCCGGGCGGCGTCCAGCAGGCCCAGGGTCAGCGAGCCGAGTCCGGGCCCGACTTCAAGGACCGTCTCATCGGCCCGGATGTCGGCGGCGTTCACGATGCGCCGGATCGTGTTGCCGTCGATGACGAAGTTCTGGCCGAGGGTCTTCGTGGGCCGCACACCGATTTCCTCTGCCAGCCGGCGGATATCGGAGGCACCCATCAGCGGTGCGGGCGCCGCTCCGGGCAGGCTTTCGGGGGCGGAGGGGCTCGGTTCAGTCACCTAGGTATCCTATCCCGGCGCCGGTACGCCACAGGCCGGGTCCGGAGGAAGTCCGGACCCGGCCTGTGCGGTCAAGCAGGGTGTTTACTTACTGGGCAGCCCAGCCGCAGCCCCAGGGCTGCAGGCCGCGCTGCGCGTAGACGCGGTTGGCGATGTCGATCTGCTGGGCCTTGGTGGCCGCAGCGGCGTTCGGGGCGTAGGCGCCGCCGCCGGAGCCGAGCCAGGTGCGGACGTCGAACTGCAGGCCGCCGTAGTAGCCGTTGCCGGAGTTGATGGACCAGTTTCCGCCGGACTCGCACTGCGCGATCTTGTCCCACATGCCCTGGTTCATCATCGCGGGGGCAGAGGCGCCGGTGTTGGCGGCGGGCTTGGGCTTTTCCTTGGTGCCCACAGTCACCTTTTCGGTGACCGGCTGGGCGCTGACGGTCTCGGACACCAGGGTCCGGGAGGCTTCGCGGCCGTCCACGAGTACCAGCTTGAAGCTCTTGGCGGTGCTGCCGGCGACGCCGGCCTGGGTGACCTTCTTCTCACCCTTGAACATGTCCGCGCTCTCGGTGGTGAGTGTATCGAACGCGACAGGCTCGGTGGTGCTGGCCGTCTTGCTGACGTCCACGCGGGAGACCTTGATCACCATGTCGTTGACCACCGGGGCGTTCCCGGGCTGGGAGAGCCGGTCGCTGGCTCCGAGTGAAAGTCCGGCGTCCTCGAGCACGTGGGCGACGGTGGCCGCCGTCGTGGTGGTCGCGGCGGCCTTGCCGTCGGCGACGATACTCACGGTCTTCGGCGTCGAGATGGAAACGAAGGAGCCGGAGACGGCCAGCTGGGCGTCCTTCGGTACGGACACCTGCGATGCGCTGGCCACGCCGAGTTCGGTCACGAGCCCTTCGACCGTGGGCGAGGTGGTGGAGATGGTCCGTTCGGCGCCGTCCAGGCTGACCTTGACTGCCTTGGCGAGGTTGACGTTGATGACTGATCCGTCCTGCACGTGGGAATCCGCCGAGGGCGAGACCCTGTCGGATGACTGCAGTTCAACCTTGGCACCCTTGATGACCTCGCCGACGGTGCCGCCGAAGGTCTGGACGGAGCTGACTTTGCCGTCCACGTTGAGTGTGATCGTCTTGTTGTTGCCGACGAAGGCCACGAGGCCCAGCACCAGTGCCACCAGCACTACGAGCTGCGTGCCAACCTTGACGAAGCTGATCTTGCCGTCCGATGTGAAGAACTTGACCACGATTGCCCGTATCTCTTGGACCTTCCGGGCACGGGGAAAAGTGCACAGGATCATGGTCCGTGAGCGCGCCGAGGGCGGCCCCGGAGAGCCTCCGGAGCGTCATGGAACATGTGTGCACTGCCTCACTCAAAACGAGAGCGCGCATGTGGTTCGTTGGCCACAATGCACGCCCTGCTGAGGTGAAATTATCCGTAGGCCTTCCCCGACCCCGGCTAATAGTTGTCCACTGTAATCGAAGCGTTATAAAGGAACCAAGATTTGGTGCATACCCGGTATCCTCAGGCGGCTGGGTAAACCCACTGATTTAAGTCCAGGATCCGTACGCCTGCACCGTATTTTCGGCGATCCGGGCGCACAGTCCGGACAGCTCCGATCCAGTCACATCGGCCATGGCCCGAACCGTGTACGGCACCATGTAGCTCGCATTGGGGCGGCCGCGATGCGGATGCGGGGTAAGGAAGGGCGCATCGGTCTCGACCAGGACCCGGGTCGGTTCCGCGATGGCCAGCGCGGCCCGCAGGTTCGCCGCGTTCTTGAAGGTCACGGTTCCGGCAAAGGACATGTACCAGCCTTCCGCGTTGCAGGTCCGGGCGAGCTCCTCGTCGCCGGAGAAGCAGTGGAAGACCACGCGCTCCGGCGCCCCTTCTTCGCGCAACACCTGGACGACGTCGTCGTGGGCGTCGCGGTCATGGATCTGCAGCGTCAGTCCCAGCCGCTTGGCGATGTCGATGTGGCGGCGGAACGAATAGCGCTGGTGGACCAGGCCTTCCCCCTCGGTCCGGAAGAAGTCGAGGCCCGTCTCGCCGATCGCTCGGATCCGCGGGTGGGCGGCCAGGGCCTCGATCTCGGCCAGGGCTGCCTCAAGCCCGCCGCGCCGGGCGTAGCCCGGAGCATCGTTGGGGTGGAGGGCAACAGCGCCAAGCAGCCGCGGATCCAGGTCAACCGCCTGGACCGTGAAGCGGGACGATTCGAGGTCGCAGCCCACCTGCACCGCACCCTGGACGCCAACGGCGGCGGCGGCATCGAGGGCATCCTTGACGCTCACCGAAAGGTCCGCGTCCGCAAAGTCCAGATGCGTGTGGTTGTCCATGACCGGCACGGGAAGCGGCTCCGGTGCCGGCGGATACCCGCTGCGTCCGGTACCGTCATCTCCGGGCACCCGGAACGGGGCGGGGGGGAGGGGATTGAGCATTCTTCCACCCTAACCGGCTCCCAGAATTACCCGGAACTCTCTGTCAGGCCCGGCAGTTGTCTTAGTAGTCTGTAAGTACTCTGTTATTTACCCGTTAGGAACAGGCGAACCCCACTTCGGGGCCCGGCGACCGCTGGCGGTCCGTTCGGGACCCACCAGGGCTGAAAGGCTGCCGATGGATTACCACCGCACTCCCGTAGAAGAAATCCTTCCCGAAGGACAGAGCTTCCCGGGCGGACCAGCCGTGGACCCGGACGCGGCCGCGCACCAGTCCTCGCCTCGGGCGCAGGGGGCCTTGGACGCCGACGCCTTCCACTCGGCCAGCACCCGGATCCTGACGGCGATCAACACTGTCATCGACGGCAAGGCTGAAGCGGCAAAGCTGGCGCTCACCGTCCTCCTTGCCCAGGGCCACCTGCTCCTAGAGGACGTACCGGGGGTGGGCAAGACGCTGCTGGCGAAGACCCTGGCCCGGAGCATCGACTGTTCCGTCAGCCGGATCCAGTTCACCCCGGACCTGCTCCCCTCCGACGTCACGGGCGTGTCCATCTACAACCAGGCAACCCGGTCCTTCGAGTTCCGGCACGGCGCGGTGTTCGCCAACATAGTGATCGGGGACGAAATCAATCGGGCCTCGGCCAAGACCCAGTCAGCCCTGCTGGAGTGCATGGAAGAGCACCAGGTCACGGTGGACGGTACGTCCTACCGGCTGGATGAGCCGTTCATGGTGGTCGCGACGCAGAATCCCATTGAGATGGAGGGTACGTACCCGCTCCCGGAAGCGCAGCGGGACCGCTTCATGGCCCGGATTTCGATGGGTTACCCGGACACCGAGTCCGAGATGGAGATGCTCGAGACCCATCAGGCGTCCTCGCCGCTGGCCCGTGTGACGGCGGTGGTCACCGCCGCGGAAGTGGCCGCGATGATCGCCACGGTGCAGCAGGTCTACGTGTCGCGGTCCATCAAGGAGTACACGGTGGCCCTGGGACGCGCCACGCGGGAAAGCGGGCTTCTCCGGCTCGGCGCCAGCCCCCGGTCCATGCTGCAGCTCCTGCGTGCGGCGAAGGCTACGGCCGCGCTGGAGGGCCGGGACTACGTGCTGCCGGACGACGTCGTCAGTGTCGCCGAAGCAGTGCTCTCCCACCGGATCATTCTCGACCGCAAGGCTGCCAGCACAGGTGAGACGCCGCAAAGCGTCATCAGGGCGATCATCGCCAGGACCCCCGTCACCCCGGAAGTGACGGCAACAGAGAATGGAACCGGGCGTCCACGCCGGAACAAGGCCTCGGCCATGGCAGCCGCGCCCTCGCCCAAGCTGCCGAATCCACGCTAGGAAACGGGGGCGCCGTGGCGTTGAAGGATCGTTTCCCCGGGCACTTCTTCAGCACCCGCGGCTGGGGGTTGCTCTGCGCGGGCGCGCTGTCCCTGCTGGCCGCCCAGATCATGGGGCGCCGGGATTTGCTGGCGCTGGCTGTCCTGCTGCTGGTCCTGCCGCTGCTGTCCCTGGCCGGAACGCGCGTGCTGAAGCCGAGGTTCCAGGTGTACCGGGAGTTCAGTCCGTCGCCGGTCGAAACCTCCGCGCGCGCCACGGTGCGGCTGGCCGTCGCGCGGACCGGGCCGGGAGCGGGCCATGCGGTCATGGAGGAGCACTTGCCGGCCCGGTTCGGCGAATCCCCCGTCTTCCGTTTTCCCGCCCGTGCGGCCGCCGGCGGCACCAGCCGCTATGAATACCACCTGCGCTCGGCCAAGCGCGGCCAGTTCCTGATCGGGCCAGTCACGGCGGAGTTCAGCGATCCGTTCGGCCTGTCCTTCCACCGCCACGCGATTGACGACGGCGACCTCCTCACCGTGACGCCCGCCGCCGTCGAACTGCCCGAGACTACGCTGGCCGGCGCCCGCGGCAACGATGGTGTCACCGCCACGCGGGTCCGGGCCAACCCGAGCGACGATGACGCCATGACGCGCGAGTACCGCCACGGGGACCCGATGCGCCGGGTGCACTGGCCCGCGACCGCCCGCCACGGGTCCCTCATGGTACGGCAGGAGGAATCCGTCACCACCCCGGAGGCGACCATCATCCTTGACCAGCGGCTCTCGGCCTACCCCCACGGGGTGTTCGGCCACGGGGCCGGTTCCTCCGGCGGCACCCCGGAGAGCCGGGACGGGGACGGCCATGAATTGCTGACCTGCGATGCCTTCGAATGGGCCGTCACGGCGGCGATGTCGATCGGGGCGCATCTTGCCGAGCGCAGTTACTCGCTGCGGTTCCTGGACAGCGCGGGCGCTCCCGCCTTCCGGAATTCACGGTCCGCTCCCGACCCCGAGGCGGAGGAGTTCGCCGGAACTGCCGGGCTGCAATCCATCGCGGAAAGCCTGGCCGCCATCCAGCTCTCCGGTCCGCATCACGGCCACGCGCACCGCAGCCGCACGCAGGATGCCCCCCGGTCCGCCGGCGCCGTGCGGGCCGGCGCCGCGCCCCAGCCCTTCGACGACGCCCTGATGGACAAGCTTGCCGCCCACCGGCTGCGGGGACCGATCCTGGCGGTGCTGGGCAACCTGTCTCTGGCCGAGGCACGCGCGTTGTCCCCGGCTGCCGGGTTCGGCGCGAACGCTTTCGCGCTGCTGGTCACGGATGAGGCACACGGCCCAGGTGAGGCCATTGAGGTGCTGCGGCTGGGCGGATGGCGGGCCGTGGCGGTATCCGCCCGGAGCTCGCTGCCGGCCGCCTGGGCGGCCTTCGACCAGGCCGACCAGGCCATGTCAGCCGCTGTGGAAGTCCGCCGCGGCACAGGGGGCCGGCGATGACTCTCGCACCACACCGCAGCAGCGGACGTGACGCCGGCTCCGAAGCACCGACAGTCCTGTCCCCCGGCACGGGATCCCGGCGGGACGGACCGGGCGCCCAGCCCTGGGTGATGGGAGCGGCCGTTGCCGTCGCCGTCGCGGGCGCCGGGCTCGGATTCAACGGCGTGCTGCGCGGGTGGGCGTGGTACTCCCCCGTGTTCAGCACTGTCCTTGCTGTTGCCTTCTCGATGGCGATGCTCCGGTCCCTTCGCGCCCGGACCTGGGTGGTGGCTGCCGGCGGGCTGGTCGCGCTCATCCTGGGCCTGACCTTTATCTTCTTCCGCCAGCACAGTATTGCCGGATTCATCCCGTCCGCGGAGACCATGAACTACCTGGGAAAGTTCCTCCGCCGGGCCAGTGAGACCGTGCTGGCCGAGAGCACCCCGGTGGCTCCCAACGCCGGAATCGTTCTGCTGATCTGCACCGTTCTCGGGCTGCTGGTGATCCTGATCGACGCCCTCGCGTTCCCTCTGGCGCTGCCGGCCACGAGCGGTCTGGGGATCCTGGCAATCCTCGTGGTGCCGGCCATCGTCAAACCGCAAAGCGTAGGGGCGCTGGGGTTTGTCGGCGCCGCTGTCGGCTTTCTGTTGATCCTGGGGTGCAGCCACTGGTACACGCCGGATTCGCGAGTCGGGGCGGACACCGCCCGGGACCCGGGGCAGCTCCGGCGCGGTGCGCTCACGGCCGCCGTGGCGTTGACCGTCACGCTGCTGCTGCAGCCGCTCATTCCGGGTTTCGACCAGGGCACCTTCCCGCAGGGTTCGCGGCTGAACCCGTTCGGCAGCGCCACCGGCCTGAATCC